>JACJZV010000002.1:600000-752999 GCA_020635395.1 Flavobacteriales bacterium | reverse complement strand
CCTTGGCACCCGATTTTATTTCTACCGGAATGGCAAAATTTTTATGTGCTAAAACTAAATCAACTTCGGCGTTTGATTTAGCATTTTCCCGAACCCAGAATTGAGGTGAAAAACCAAGCTGATTTGTGCTTGCAATAATTTCTTGATAAACAATATGTTGAACAAAAAAACCTTTTTGATATGCCGCAAAGTCCTTTATATAAAGCATTTCTGATAAATTTCCTGAGGCAAAATTGAGTAGTCCAGTGTCTAAAAATTGCAAACGTGGCTTTCGCTTAAAATCATTAAGGAGTGGTGGCAAGGTGTCGGTGGTGGGGTAAATAATTTTGATCAACCTCGATTTATCAAGGCTTGATAAAGCCTCTCCAACTTCGCGAGACCGATAGTTTGAATTTCCAAAACCGTTAAAGCTGAATCTATCCCGAACAAATGGAGCAGTTTTTAAAATATGCCGCAGCACTTTCGCCTCTGTGTCGTTTTTTGCATATTTTTCGGCATCGTCCAAATAACTCTCCCAAATGGAGGCATATATTTCGTTCAAGCCCAATAAAGATTGATTACTTTCAACGTAGTTGGCCACCACTTCGGGCATTCCACCAACCAATATGTAGCGGTTAAAATAATCAAGTAGTTTGTTGTAGGCAAGAGCATCAAAAGGTATTTGATTGAAATAAGTCAGTGCCTGAACATCTCCAATAGCCATCAAAAATTCTTCGAAACTAAACGGGTGCAAAACCATTTGTTCAATCCTACCCACCGGAAAAGAAGGTGTTTGAGAAATGGCAAACTCAAGCAATGACCCTGCGGCAATCACGTCCACATCGGTTTGGTCTTCATAAAAATACCGAAGCCATTGAATGGCTTTTGGGTTTTCTTGAATTTCATCAATAAAAAGTAAAGTTTTGTGCGGAACGATAATTTTTCCTTTGCTAAAGGCAATGGCTTCAATGATTCGATTTACGTTTTCTTCGTTCTCAAAAAAACGGTTGTCGGCTTGTTTTTCGAGATTAATTTCTAAAAAGCAGTCGTATTTTTTGCCAAATTGCCTGATAGTGGTGGATTTTCCCACCTGTCTTGCTCCTCTGACAATCAAAGGTTTGTGCCCTTTTTTCAACCGCCAAGCAACAAAATGTTCGACTATTTTTCGTTCAAAAAGCATTGAGTTTTGTTACAGATTCGGGGCAAATATATAAAATTTTTGTTGCAGATTCGGGGCAAATTTCGCAATTTTTTGTATCAAATTCGGGGCAAAATGAATTGTTCTAAAGGTTTTTGTGGCTTTATCATCAATAAAAACAAAGTAAAAATCTTTTCCCCCTAACTTTGTCACAATGAAAAAATGGATTTCTTGGTTGGTTTTGGCGATGATGATGTTCGGCTTTCAATCGGTGCAGGCCCAAATTAGCGACCTTACATTTGATGACGAATACTACCGATTGGTGGACAGATACATGGTGTTGAACAACGATAGATTGGCAGAATGCACCAGCATTAAGCCGTTTAATCGATCGGTTTTTAATAAACATTTGGTTATGCAACCCGGCATTGCCACGTTTGCTCCACCGCCCAAAGTGTCCTCCTTCAACAATTCTCTTTTTGTAAACGACAATTGGGATGCCCTCGATTCTACATTTTATTTTTATAAAAGAGAGGCAAAAAATGCGTTGCTCAATCGGTTTTTTGCATACACAGGCTCGTTTTTTTCGGTAAATGAAAAAGATTTTAAATTGGTGGTAAATCCGGTTTTGGCAGTAAATGGTGGTTTCTCCCCAACCGAAAATATCTACAGAAACACACGTGGAGCCGAGCTTCGGGGAAGCATTGCCAACAAGGTTGGGTTTTATTCTTTTTTGAGTGAAAACCAGTTTCGGTATATAGAAGATTACCGCAACCAAACAGCACAAACAGGCATTATTCCCGGCACGGGTTTTATCAAAAATTTTGGCCAAAACGGACATGATTTTTTGAATGCTCGCGGCTACATTACTTTTGGTTTAAACAAATACATGACGGCTAAATTTGGCCATGACAAAAATTTTATTGGCAACGGATATCGCAGTTTGATAATGAGTGATTTTGCCAAAGAAAATTTGTTTTTAAAAATTCATACCCGTGTTTGGAAAATCAATTATGTCAATATTTTTTCAGAACTGACTGATTATCAAAACGGGGGAATAAACGGCTTAAAAAAGAAATATTCGGCATTTCATTACATCAATCTTCGTTTTTTAAACAACAAGGCTGAAATTGGTTTGTTCGAAAACATCATTTTTGCCCGAAACGATAGCAACCAACAAGCGGGTTTTGAGTTGAATTATCTTAACCCAATCATTTTTTATCGGGCGGTAGAGCATGGTCTAAATAGTTCGGACAATGCCTTTTTGGGTACCGACTGGAAATGGAATTTTGCAATTAACAAACAGTTTTACGGACAATTTGTGTTGGATGAATTTCATAAAAATGAATTGTTTGGCCGCACAGGCAGTTGGGTAAATAAATGGGGAATGCAGGCCGGAGTTAAGTGGTTTAATGTTTTAAAAATCAGTAATTTAGATTTTCAATTAGAAACCAATTTGGTACGACCGTACGTATATACCCATTTCAAACCTGACCAATCCTATACCCATTTCGACCAGCCCATTGCCCACCCAATGGGAGCCAATTTTAAAGAAGTGTTGGCCATTGTTCGGTATCAACCAATACCCAAATTGAGCTTTACATTAAAAGCCTTCAATATTTTGCACGGAACAGATTCCAGCTACACCAGTTTTACACATTCGGGCGGAAACATCAATGCCGGATACAACAATCGACAAAAGGAAAAAGGGATTAAAATTGGCGATGGATTAAAGGATAAACTTCAGATTTTTGATGTATCGGCTTCGTACCAATTCTACAATCGCACCTATTTTGATTTGCGGCTTGTATATAGAAATGCTAAACGAGAAGCTCCACTCAATAGCAACAAGGCCATACTTTTGATGGCAGGTTTACGTATGAATATAGCCCAGCAACGCTTCGACTATTAACCATCCCAACGACGTAATACCTGTTCTTTTTGTTTGCCTTTTCTAATGGCATATTCTACACTGAACATAAAGTATCGGGTAATGTTATTTTGCCGAGTTTCGGAGTAACTATTGCCATAAAAGTTTCTATTGATGGATTGATTTTTCTTCAGCATATCATAGGCTGAAAATCGGACTATCCAACGGTTAGTCGTATCGAGGTGATAGGACAATTTAGAGTTGATTAATGGAACAGATTGTTTTCCGCCAACGCTTTGAACATTGTAATAATATATATTTCCCTCACTGGAGAACTCTAACCTTTTGGTGATGTTCAAAATAACCTCATAGTCAAAGGTATGTTGCCAATAGCTGGGATTTTGTCGCACATAGCCCCCTTTTTGAGTAGAGTACTCTGGATAATATCCAAAACTTACAGTTAAATCATCTCCGGAATATTCTACATCGCCACCAACATCGAAGGACGAACGCAAATTTTCATACAAAATGCCGTTTAGCTGGCTGTAATATTGATATTGATTAGCCCCCCCATTAAAAGATATATCAATACCTAATTTTTTTAGACTAAAACCATAGTTCAAATTAAAATATCGAGACGAGGTAAATTTCTTGTTTTCAAATGTGGTAAACGATATGTTGTTGCTATCTAAGGTTTGAACGTTTATGAGCGAATTTGGTGTGAAACTAGCATTTCCCCAACCACCAAAGTAGCTGTTTTTTTTAGTATTTCGTTTGTGAAAGCTTGATCCAAGGCTGTAGTTGAAGGTAGGGTTTAGCGTCAAATCACCCATTTGGGTTCGTATAGGATTTCGAACATCAACAATGGGATTTATTTGCGACGAACCAGGAAAATTTTCCTGTGTTGCGAACCATGAATGCCATCGAAAGTTTTTGCCTTTTTGATAGTTTACCCCAAAATTTGGAGCCAACACCAGCATAGTGTTGCGATATGCTTGTTTGGCAGCTTCGGTAAGTTTTCGATCTAAGCCTATACTCAATAAACCCAAATTGGCATGATAGTACCAACCATTTTTCTTTACAAAATTGCCGAAATAACCCACTTGGGCAGAACTCACTCGATAATTTGTTGCAATATTTGGGCTTTGCCCAGAAATTAAGGAGTCGGATGGCAAATAAATTCGCCGCATGTTGTATGTGCCGAGGGTTGATTTATTGTTAATGGTAAAGGTAAGAAACTCAAACGAATCAATGGCTGCCGAATAATGAAATTGGCCAAAGGCTATGTTACCCGTACCAAGTATTTGGTCGTTATACCGATAGTTAACGTTGTCAGTATATTTTTGTTCGTAATTGGAATAGGCTGTAATCCATTTTGAAGTATCCCGGGCAGCATTATGCTCTACACCACCTTGAACAGACCAAGAGTTTTTTGTTCCTTTCACTTTTCGGTAGTATGATAGACTTGTTTTAATGTTATAGTTTGATTTAAAACTGTATGTTTTTGACATTGAGTTATTCAAAAAACCGGAAATAGAGTTGCTATTTGTGTTTGTAGAAAAAGAAGCATCGTTTCCTAAAGAAAGATCCGATTGTGCAGAAATGGTCAACCAATTCAACGTATCAGGTTTAAATCGATATTTAATAAACCCTCTCCCTTGATTGTTCAAACCTTCACTAATGTAGTTTGATGAATTGAAAACAGTCCAACCGGGTAAATAATTCTCCGAATTAGAAATTGAAATGAGGCTGTTTGTTCGGTTCATAGCAAACAAACTGCCATTCAGCTCGCCTTTTTTTCCAATTTTTAAATTGCCGCTTGTGCCAATAACCTTTGCTTTTTGACGGCCATCTTGGTTGGCACCCAGCCAACTGCCTTGCGAATACCAATAGGTTCTTTCGCCAAAACTGATTGACTGCGACCCATTAAGGGTTTGATAATATTCTTGCCAGTTAAAACCATTTTGATTCAAATTGTTGGTGTTTCCAATAATGGCAAACTGATTTTCTTTGTTGAAGTAGTTGAATGTACCTTTTACCCTATAGGTTTCTTCGGTTCCTCCGCCGGCTTCTATTTTACCGAAGGTTCCTTTGTTGGCATCTTCTTTCAAAACAAGGTTTATCACCTTTTCACGCTGGCCATCGTCAACACCCGTAAACTCAGAGTTTTCAGATTTTTGATCTAAAACCTCCACTTTGGCCACATTTTTTGCATCTATGTTTTGAGTGGCTTTGGTGGGATCGTTTCCAAAAAATTCTTTTCCGTTTACCAACACCTTTACCACTTTTTCGCCTTGAGCCGAAACGGTTCCGTCTCGTCCCACGGTTACCCCGGGAAGTTTTTTAAGCAAATCTTCTACTGTTGCACTTTCTTTTGTGTTAAAAGCATTGGGGTTGTACACCATTGTATCGCCATTGAAAACAATAGGTATGGCCTTGGCTGTTACCAAAGCTACCGACAAAGTGTTGGATGATGGCGAAAGTGCAATTTTAGCAAGATCAGTGGTTTTTCCGTCTTCTATAGTTATGAATTGTGAATGTAGGTTATATCCAACATAGAAAATTTGCATTAAATACTCTTTTGGCTTAACATCTTTAAACTCAAAAGCACCATTAATATTCGTAACCGTAAATGACACAGCAGAACTGTCGGTCTTTTCAAGAATAACAACACTTGCAAAATCAATAGGCAAACCGGAGGCACTATCAGCAACTATGCCCTTTAGAGATATATTTTGAGCCTTTGCAGAGCCAAAAACAACAACAAATAAAAGAACCAGCAAATAGTGGACAGGGGTGGATTGTTTTTTCACTTTTCAAAAATATGGTATGGCTTATTAACAAGATAAGTTATTTATTTATTGTCCGACTAAATCAAAAAAAATTGAGACAAAATGACAAAAAATATTTAATTAAATTTGCAGCCTTCGACAGAAAGGTCGAAAAGGATATGCAAAAAATAGCAATAAAATTTCCCCGCCAGTCGGGCAATGATTTTTACAATACCGTTCGTCAAAGAGTTCACGAATATTTTCAAAAAGGAGAGATATCAAAATATGCCAACACCGAAATGGTAATGAAAACCATTTTTATGTTGAGTTTGTATTTTATCCCATATCTATTTGTCTTGTTTTTGGGGGGTGTTAGCACGTGGCTATACCTTCTGTTGTGGGTCATTATGGGAACGGGAATGGCAGGTATTGGCTTATCCATAATGCACGATGCAAATCACGGAGCCTATTCTCAAAACAGAAAAGTCAATGATTTTATCAGCAAAGTAATTTGGTTTGTTGGAGGTAGTTATACCAATTGGAGAATACAGCACAATGTGCTTCATCATTCGTTTACCAACATCAACGAGCATGATGAGGATTTAGAAACCGTTCCATTTTTGCGATTCTCTCCTCACAAAAAAAGGATGAAAATACACCGATTGCAATATATTTATGCCTGGTTTTTTTATGGTTTGATGACCCTAATGTGGGCTACTACAAAAGACTTCAAACAGCTTATCAGATACAAAAACAACAATTTATTGAAATCAGAGAAACGACCATACAAGAGTTTAATGAGGGAGCTGATTGTTGTTAAAGCGATTTATTACATCCTATTTCTTGTTTTGCCTTTGATTTTGAGCAATCAAAGTTGGTGGGTGGTTGTTTTGGGTTTTGTGGTGATGCACTTTGTGGCAGGTTTTATTTTGGCCAGTATTTTTCAGCCGGCTCACGTAATGCCTGAAACAGATTTTCCGGAACCTAAAGAAGATGGCAGCATGGAAAATCAGTGGGCAGAACACCAATTAAGAACTACCGTAAACTTTGCCCCCAAAAGCAAACTTTTTTCATGGTATGTGGGCGGCCTTAATTTTCAAATAGAACACCATTTGTTTCCAAACATTTGTCATGTTCATTACAAGAAAATATCAGGTATTGTACAAAAAACAGCGAAAGAGTTTAACCTTCCCTACTATTCAAAACGTACTTTTTTTGCTGCTTTGTGGGCACACAAAAATTTCTTGAAACAACTGGGAAAGGCATAAAAAGCGGAGCTCTGCTGCGTTTTTTTGACTTTCAAACCAAAGATTTTAATTACAATGCAAAATAGATTGTGCAGTTTATTTGCCTCTAAAATAGCCCTTGTATGCTTTATGCCGTTCTAAAATTTATTTGGTCGTATGTGGTGCGAAAATATTTTGCCGAAATTCACATAAAAAATGCCGAGGAAATTCCATACAACAAACCAGTGCTGCTTTTGCCAAACCATAGAAGTGCATTTATGGATCCCATTGTGGTGGCCACCCAGCTCAATAGAACTGCAAATTTTTTAACCCGAGGTGAATCGTTTGAAAAACCAATAATGGTTAAAATTTTCAAACAACTAAACATGATTCCTATTTATCGGAAAGAACATAATCCAGAAAAGGTTAATCAAAACGAAGATATATTTAGACATTGCCACCAGTTGATGAAAGAAAATGGTTGTTTAATCATTTTTCCGGAAGGCATTTGCCAAACCAAATATACTTTGGCACCACTCAAAACCGGAGCAGCACGCATTGCGTTGGAGGCTGAGGCAAAGAATAATTTTAAGTTGGACATACATGTAATTCCAATTGGCATCAATTATTCAAATCCACATCGGTTTAGAGGAAGATTAACCCTAAATATTGGCAAATCATTAAGACCAAAAGACTATAAAGATGAATTTGAAAAAGACTATTGGGCGGCTATAAGCCATTTAACCGCAGATGTAGAAAATAATTTGAAAGAGCTAATTGTGACGGTTGATGACCAACATAAAATGAAATTAGTGGAACATATTGAAACTTTCATGGAGAGTTCTGATGTTTCTGATGATTGGCACAACCAAAGAAAAAGACTTGTTGAACAAATAAATAGTTTCAAAGAAAATGATGCCGTAGGTTTTGATAAATTTAATCATACCATGAGCAGCTATATGTGGGCGTTGCAAAAGCTCAAATTAGGAACAAGTAGTTTTAAAAGAAGCTCACACAAAGGATTGCAACGTTACCCAATACTTCATTTTATTCTGTTGGTTTTCGGTTTTCCCATATTTATTATTGGGTTTCTATTACATTTTTTACCATTTGTTTTTACTCAACAAATTGCCCTTCGGGTGGTAAAAAGAGTTGATTTTATGGGTTCTGTGTTGTTGGCCTTAGGTTTATTGATGTTCGCTATTTTCTGTGTTTTAGAAACATGGATTGTTTGGAAACTTTCGGGCAATGGTTGGGCAACCATCATATTTTTCTTTTTGTGGCCAAGCTTGGGTTTGTTTGCTTATTCATACCTTTCTTCGGTGGGTCAGTGGTTGGGCAATATAAATTGGAGATTTTTAGGAAAAAAACGCAAAGGACTTCAAACGGCCTTAAAACAGACCAAAATAGAATTAAACCAGACCATTGTAACAATCATAAATAGTTGATTATTCCGAAGTGAATTTTGGCTTGATTTAATTTTATTGGATTACCTTGTTGAGTGCCCAATGCGTATGCCAAAGTTAAAATGCCATTGTTCACATCCAAATTTACGCCTGTTCCAAAACCATAAGGATAGTCGGTTTTGATTCCGGTTTCAGGATTGCTTTTATCCTGCATATAGCCAATGTTTCCAAACAGTTGAAAAAAGGCATTGCCACCAAGAATGTATCGATACTCCAAATTAAGCACCGTATAGCTATTGGCCTGTAATGATTCTTCGTTAAAACCTCTCAATGATTTTGTGCCGCCAAATCGATACAAATCGTTTACAAAAATATTTTCGGCCACCAGCCTCTTGCCATAAAGACCACTTACAAATGTGCTTTTTTTGGCAATGGGCAGATACAGGGAAAAACTATATTGAAACTCGCCTTGCAATGATTTGAGTTTTACCGAATCATACACATTGTATTGTTCATTCAAAGCGTTTTTAAAAACCACCTGCTGAATTTGAAATTCTTTCACAATGCTCCGAACACCCACATTAGCATTGAGTTGCACACTAAATCCCTTTCGAGGATTGTATATATAATCAAGTTTTTGATGAGAAATCTGACAGCCATAGGCAATAGAATTAACAGGGTTGCTTGCTGGCAATCGGCCACTTTGTCTTACCAAATTTGTGTCAATGTGCAGCAATGCCGATTGGTTTCGCTTTATATAAAATTGGGCAAAATCATTTCCACTAAAAAAATAATTCAACCCAATTTTGGTTTTAACAGTAAAAAAAAGGGTGTCGAATTTTAAATATTCTACTTGGGCATCAGCACCAATAGGGCTTTTTAGAAAATAAGGAATTTGGCCTGCCATTTCTAACTGTTGAGAGCGTTCATTAAAACTTTTCCAATGCATAGAGTAGCCAATTCCGCGTTTCAATAAATTTTTAAGATCAATATTAGCCTCACCGGTTATCAGCAGTTTGTTGTTGTTAGAGGCATTGGGGGCAAAACCGACAATACCATCAAACCTATCTGTTTTTCGATGTTTTAGAAAAACAACAAGCCGCACCTTGTCATCTTTAAAAAATATTTTCGAGTTTTTTTCTACCGAACAAAACGGAAGTTTTTGGAGTTTTTCATCCATTTTTTTCACCAATGATTCATTGTAAGGCTCACCATTTTTAATGCCCAAATACTGCTGGAGATATTTATCAGAAATTTTAGCATCTCCCACTATTTGAATGCTATCGAAGGCAAAAAAGCGAAAAGGTTTTAAAATCAAATCTGCCGATATTCTGTTTTGAGAATCGGTTGCCACATTATCCAAAAAGGCATACGCAAAGGGGTATCCGTGGTTTTCGCCATACCTTAACAATCTATCAATCAGAGCCACAAACTCATACTGATAAACCGGCATTAGCGGTTTAATTTTTAAATAACTATTGGTTTCGTTGAGCCACAAAGTGGCCAGACTATCGGGCGAAATTTGTGCCCAAGTGTATTTATTGCCAGCATAAAAATGGACAAATGTGGTGCTGCTATCCGCATAAAAACTATCTATAGAAGCAGTAAGGAAGCCATTTTTATGTGCCGATTTTAGTAGAAGTTCAATTTGGGTAAACAAATCTTCTCGACTATTTATTTGATTTTTTATTTCGGTTTCTACCAAAATTTGTTTGGCCGTACTGTCGATGGGAATTACGGATAGGTATTCAAACTGTGCAAAAGTGGAGAGACTCCAGCACAAACATCCTAAAACAATAAACAACCTCATTTCTTTCCGGTCATAAAAAATTCTTTAAGATAAAATGGTTCAAAATAGACGGTGTCTGCAAAATCTTGGTTTTGCAACTTTCTTAAAGCTAAATCTCCCATATTTTTTGCCGACAAAAAATCATCCGAATAAAAACGAGCGTTTGAGTGTAAAATTACGTCAGCTGCCTTTTCAGAGCCGTTTCCCACAAAATGAATTATGCTGTTTTCAAGTTCAGGTTTATATGAGTTCTCATCCAGAATCAAAGGTTTTGGTGCAGTAACGGCTTTTAAATTTTCATCAAAAAGGGAGGTAAAAACTTCCATCCGGCGGGCATCTACCATGGGGCAAATGAGGCCATTTTTTTTATGAGTTTCAACAAACCCATTGGCAATTATTTGTAGCGTATCAATGGCTAATAAAGGTTTGTCAAGTGCGTAGCACAATCCTTTTGCGGTGCTGGTTCCAATTCGCAATCCGGTGTACGAACCCGGGCCTCCACTTAGGGCAATAGCATCCAATTGATTTGGCCTTATATCAAGTCGATTGAGCAGTTTTTCAATAAGAATGGTTAAAATGGCGGCATGTTTAAAATCTTCTTTTTCTTCTAAATAGCCAAAACAACTGCTGTTTTCAAAAACGGCAACCGAACACACTTTTCCCGAAGTTTCAATAGCCAAAATTTTTTGCACAACGCAAAGGTAGATATTTGTTTTTAAGCGGGATAAACGCTTAAATAATCCAAAAAAAACATAATTATTTTTAGATTAAAATCCAATTTAATTATGTTTTTTTAGGATTATACTCCAATTTAAGTATATTTTTGCCAAATGTTTGTTCGAGATATTCAACCAAGAATAATGTCTTTTTTAAATCCAAAAAAGGCAATAATGCTCATCGGGCCGAGGCAGGTGGGAAAAACAACGCTTTTAAAACAAATTATTGGCAACCAAAACCATCTTTTTCTTTCGGGTGATGATGCGGCCACACGGCAATTGTTCGAAATAAATTCGCTTGAAAATATAAAACGGGTGATTGCAAAACATAGATTAGTGTTTGTGGACGAAGCCCAACGCATCAATAATATTGGCACAACGCTTAAAATAATAATAGACCAAATTGAGGATGTTCAACTGCTGGTAAGTGGTTCATCGGCTTTAGAACTTAACACCAACATAACCGAAAGTTTGACAGGAAGAAAGTGGCAATTTGAGCTATTCCCATTGAGTTGGAAAGAGTTGAGTAGCCATTTGGGTTTTGTAAATGCTCTTTTTCAACTCGAAAACCGATTGATTTATGGTTCGTATCCAGAGGTGTTAAACCGTGAAGGCCAAGAAATTGATGTGTTGAACGAAATTGTAAACAGCTATTTGTACAAAGATATTTTGGCATTAACCAACATTAGAAAAGCAGATCAATTAGAAAAATTGCTAAAAGCATTGGCGTTGCAGATAGGCGGCGAAGCAAACATCAATGAGCTAAGTAATTTGCTTAGAATTGACAATAAAACCGTTGAAAATTACATTCATTTGCTAAAGCAAGCATACGTTTTGTTTGAGCTTCCGGCTTTTAGCGGCAATGAGCGAACGGAAATTAGAAGGGGAAAGAAATTTTATTTTTATGATAACGGCGTACGAAATGCGTTAATTCAAAATTTCAATCCGCTCTCTTTTCGCAATGATGTCGGGGCTTTGTGGGAAAACTACTTTATTGCCGAACGTCTTAAATATATTCGATACAAACCCACCTATGCCAAATTGTATTTCTGGCGAACAACACAAATGCAGGAAATTGATTTGATAGAGCAGGAAGGGGCAACTCTTAGAGCATTTGAGCTAAAGTGGAATCCAAAGACAAAAGTCAAAATATCTAAAACTTTTAGTAAAAATTATGATGCACAAGTGGAAATTGTGCATCGTGAAAACTTTATGAAATTCTTGGAAGATTAGCCTTTTTATTACTTCACAAAATTGCTTTGACTAATATTGCCACTTAAACATTTTAAAATGCGAAAAAACGCTGCCCAACCCCCAATTTGCCTCCCAAAACCTCATGAATTGGAAATGCACGGTGATGTGCGTATAGATAATTATTATTGGTTAAACAATCGTGAAAATCAGGAGGTTATAAATTATTTGAATGAAGAAAATGCCTATACGGAGGCCGTAATGGCTGACACCAAGGGTTTACAAGAAAATTTGTATAACGAGATGGTGGGTCGTATTAAACAGCAGGATGAATCTGTTCCCTATTTTCTGAATGGTTATTGGTATTACACTCGATTTGAAGAAGGTAAAGAATACCCCATTTATTGTCGGAAAAAAGACAATATGGATTCGGAGGAGTTGACGTTGTTGGATGTAAACATCTTGGCAGAAGGACACGCTTATTATCAAGTTGGCGGCCTTAGCATAAGTCCTGACAACAAAATTCTTGCATTTGGCGTAGATAAATTGAGCCGCAGGATTTATACCATTTATTTCAAAACCCTTGAAAACGGTAAGATTTTGGCTCAAACCATTGAAAACACTACCGGAGGCGGCACGTGGGCTGCTGATAACAAAACCCTATTTTATACCACCAAAGATGCACAAACCTTGCGTTCTGATAAAATTCATCGGTATAATTTGGAAACGGATGAGTCGGAAATGATTTACCACGAAAAAGACGAAACGTTCTATGCAGGTGTATCAAAAAGCAAATCGAGAGAATACATTATTATTTCTTGTGGAAGCACTTTAACTTCTGAATATCAATATCTTAAATCCGAAAATCCGTATGGAGATTTTAAAATATTTCATCCGAGAGAACGAAAATTGGAATATGGCATTTCGCATTTTAAAGATAAATGGTATGTGCTGACCAACTGGAATGCTCAAAATTTTCGATTGATGGAATGTGGACTTGAAAATACCGAAAAAGAATTTTGGAACGAGGTAATTCCGCACAGAAAAGAGACACTTTTAGAAGGCATTGAACTATTTGATGACTATATGGTGTTGGAAGAACGAACTAAGGGATTAACCCATATCAGAGTTCGACAAATGAGTACAGGCAGCGAACATTACATTGCCATGGACGAGGAAACCTACACCTGTGGGGCCAGTACAAATCCGGAATATAAGACAGATATTTTGAGGTTCGGATACACTTCATTAACCACACCATCAAGCACTTACGATTACAATATGAATAATCGTGAGCGAAAACTACTGAAACAGCAGGAAGTTGTTGGAGGATATGATAAGAGTCAATATCAATCAGAGAGATTATATGCCAGTGTACGTGATGGAGTAGAAGTACCCATATCTATTGTTTATAAAAAGGGGTTTGAAAAAAATGCTAAGTCGCCCCTATTGCTCTATGCCTACGGAAGCTACGGCCACAGTATTGACCCATATTTTAGCAGTAGCCGGTTGAGTTTGTTGGATAGAGGTTTTGCTTTTGCCATTGCCCACATCAGAGGGGGAGAAGAAATGGGCAGAAATTGGTATGAAACCGGAAAATTGCTTGAGAAAAAAAATACCTTTTTCGATTTTATTGATTGTGCAAAGCACTTAATTTCAAATAATTATTCATCACCAGAACATTTATATGCTATGGGTGGCAGTGCAGGTGGTTTGCTTATGGGTGCCATTATTAATATGGAACCTGAATTGTGGAATGGGGTAATAGCAGCTGTACCGTTTGTTGATGTAGTTACAACCATGCTCGACGAATCTATACCGCTTACCACAGGGGAGTTTGACGAATGGGGCAATCCAAAAGAAGAAGATTATTATTGGTATATTAAATCCTATTCGCCCTATGACAATGTAGAGGCAAAAAAATATCCCAATATGCTGGTTACCACAGGTTTGCACGATAGTCAGGTGCAATATTGGGAACCAGCCAAATGGGTGGCGAAACTGCGTGAGATGAAAGCCGACGACAATATTTTACTTTTAAAAACCGAAATGGACTTTGGTCATGGTGGTGCAAGTGGCCGTTTTGAGCAATTTAAGGAAGTAGCTTTGGAGTATGCCTTTTTGCTAAGTTTGGAAGGAATAGATGATTTAGCGTAAATTCGAGCCGTAAAAGCACTATTTTGAGCGAAATTTCAGAAAAAATAGAACAGGCGTTAGACACTATTCGTCCCTTTTTAAAAGCCGATGGAGGCGATGTTGAGTTATTATCGGTTGATGAACAAAATGATGTAGTGAAACTTCGTTTGTTGGGTGCATGTAGCAGCTGCGAAATCAGTCATATCACCATGAAGGCGGGCATCGAAGAAAGCATCAAAAGGGTATATCCGCAGGTGAAAGAGGTGGTTGCCGAGGCTTAATTTAGTTTCGTTATCCAACTCAATTCAGGACGCACTGCGTACCAAATATCGAAGGCAGAAAAAAAATTACGCATATTGCGGAAATTACTTTCATCAAAACCTTTTCCAAATTCAACAGTAAGCTGTTGTGCGAGTTGTTTCAAAACAGCTTTGCCATGTTCTGCCCGCATCTGTCATTGCTGTTCGTCTTCGATTATAAGTTTACCAATTTGCCAATACATTTTAAGCAAATTAGTGCTGGTGCAGCGGTAAACGGTAGCTTTTGCCTCACTAATAATTTGAGAAACGGCATTGTATAATGTCCGGTTTACGCTTTGCAAATTGTTTTTTAATTAGTTTTGACAAAGATGCCAACAGTCGGGCAATTGTAGGTAAAACAACCTCTTAGTTTTTGTGTCAAAACTCGAACAAAAAAATTCGTTCTTTAAACTATATTTAGATAACATTGTCGCGAAACAATTTCTTCATCATTGGATTAGAACAAAAAAACAATGCCTCAAACCCCGCAAAAAAGGAAAATTTCGGAGCTTTCTTCAATAGAGTTTATAAACTGTTTTAGTTTGTTGGTGGTGTTTGGGTCGGTGTCCACATCCTTTTTCTTTGGCAAACTTTTTCGGGCACAATTGCCTTTTTCGTTTTATTGGGTTTTGGCCACAACTATATGGGTAATTTATAGTATTGATCATATTTTGGATGGAAATAAAATGAAAGAAAAAGCCACGTCGATAAGGCATATCATTCATTTTGAGTATCAAAAACCAATATTGGCTATTGTGGCAGCTTTGGTGGTTTTTAATGCCTTCTTTACCGTGGCCTTTTTGCCGATAAAAATTGTTTACGCAGGTATTTTGGTGGCGGCATTAGTTATCGCATATTTTTTATTTGTTCACTATTTTAAATACCTAAAAATAAGCTGGTTAAAAGAACTTTTTGTGGCCACGATAGCTTGTGTAGGTATGGCTGTTATGCCCGGAATAGCGGGAAATCTTTCAACCAACATAGCATCCGTATTTCTTCTTATTTGCTTGGTTTTTATCAATTTTACAAACCTTATTTTGTTTTCATATTACGATTATGATAATGATATTGCCGGAGGTTTGAAGTCGGCGGCCACCCGCTGGGGAAAGGAAAAAACGAGAAACACCATTTTGTATTTACTAACTGCCGCCTTTTTTTCATTTATGATATGGCTGTTTTCTTTTCACCAACCCATAAAAATGGTAGTTACAATTCCTATTTTATTGATGATGAATACCTTACTTATTATTTGGCTTCAAGAAGAGAGGTTTAAAGAAAATGAACTCTATCGGTTTTGGGGAGATTTAATTTTTATGTTTCCCGGTATATTATGGTTACTCCTCGATAAATTTTCGTATGGGTATTAATTTTGAAGTTTAATGGAGATAAGAATAAAAAAAGTAGAAACCCAAGCCGAAAAAGAACAAATTTTTTCAATAAGAAACGAGGTTTTTGTGGTGGAGCAGAAGGTAGATCCGGCATTGGAATACGATGAATTTGAGGATAGTTCAACGCACTTTATTGCCCAAATTAATAATGAAGCGGTGGGTACAGCCCGTTGGAGAAAAACACCCAACGGAATAAAACTTGAGCGGTTTGCTGTGCTTAAAAAGTCAAGAAATTTGGGCGTGGGCAGCAAGCTGGTGGAAGCTGTTTTGGCAGATTTGCCTACCGAAGAATATGTTTACCTTCACGCACAACTTACCGCCATGAATTTGTACGCCAGGCATGGATTTCAGGCCATCGAGCCTCAATTTGAAGAAGCAGGAATTCAGCACTATAAAATGATTTTGAAGCAATGAAATTAATTTTTTCAAGACCGATACTAAGCCATTGAAACATAGAGTTTATAGTGTAATGAAATTGTCATCAATTTTACTTTTGTCGATGGTTTTGCTGATGTGTGGCTCATCAGAAAATAAAGATTTTTATGAAGCCGATATTGCAAGAGACAGTGTAACTAATGCTCCAATAAAATTAGCAAAAATAGATTCGAGCAAATATGCCCAAGCCAAAGATTATTGTAAGAAAAACGGGTTTGACACTACGGTAGCTTTCATGCTTAACCTTAGAATTAAGTCTGCCAAAAAACGCTTTTTTGTGGCATCATTGTCCCACGATTCTGTGCTAAATAGTGGTTTGGTGACACACGGGCACTGTCAAGATTTTTACAACTCAAAACCGGCTTTTAGCAACGAACCGGGCAGCAATTGCTCCTCGCTTGGCAAGTATAAAGTTGGAGGAAAATATACTGGAAAATTCGGAACCGCATACAAACTATATGGCTTAGAAGAATCAAACAGCAATGCCTTTGATAGATTTGTGGTGCTGCATGGCCACAGTTGCGTACCCGACGAAGAGCAAACCATGGGCATTTGCCAGAGCGAAGGTTGCCCAACGGTTTCACCCAATTTTTTAAAAGAACTAGAAAAAATAATCGACAATAGTTCAAAATCCATTTTACTGTGGATTTATTACTAAACCATGGCCAAAACCTCGGCCGAGCCTAATAAATTTGCAGTATGCAAAAATTAGTAGCTATTGTATGTCTTTTGTGCATGTGGGCATTTCAAACTGCGGCACAATCCGACACCATTAGGTTGATGCATTATAACCTTTTGAACTACAGAAACTCTACGGCACAATGCACAAACAGCACCAACAATGCCGATAAAAAGGACGGATATTTAGAAACCATTGTTGCACATGCAAAGCCCGACATTTTGACCGTAAATGAAATGGGAGCCAATTGGTTAAACCCAAATAAAATTCTGACCAACGCATTGAATACAAACGGAGTAACCCATTTTGAGCAAGCCGAATTTACGAACAATAGTTTTAGCAGCTTGACCAATATGCTTTTTTATAACAAGCAAAAATTGGTGTTGCACAATCAGGAAATTATATCAAAAAATTTGAGCGGAGCCAACCTTGTGCGGGTGGTGGATGCATATACGCTTTATGTAAATCGACCGATTGATTTAGCCAAAGGCGATACTGTTTTTATGACGGTTTTTGTAGCCCATCTAAAAGCTGGAAGCACTAGTGCCGACCAAACGGAGCGAGCCGAGATGACGGAAGCAGCCATGGATTATTTAAAAAACAATCATTTTGACCATAGTTATTTCTTTACGGGTGATTTCAATATTCAGTCAAGCAGCGAGCAATGCTACCAAAACCTTACCAATCATAGCGTGGCAGATATTCGGTTTTACGACCCCAAAGATGCTCCAGGCGGTTGGAATAACAACAGCAATTATGCAAACCTTCACACCCAAAGCACTCATAACAGCGACACACGAGGTGGCTGCTTTAGCAGTGGCGGTATGGATGATAGATTCGATTTTGTTTTGATTGGTAAAGAGGTAAAAAACAATACATATCGAATAAAATATATCAACGGAAGTTATACTGCCTTGGGGCAAGATAGCCGCAGGTTTAATGGTGATGTGTTAAACCCCACAAACAATAGTGTGCCAGCCGAAGTGGCTACAGCACTTTACGAAATGAGCGACCACCTGCCCGTGTTTTTGGACTTGGAGGTACAAAAAGGAGACGTTGGAATTGCTCAACACAAAAAAGACGAAGTTTCAATAAGCATCGTAGCAGAAGGAAATTGGGAAATTTCTACCACATCAAATCAAAAAATAAAAACCGTAAACCTTATAAACGCCATGGGACAAACAATTTTGGACAATGCAAATACTGCTGTGGAGAATGGTTTTTTGATAAACACTCAAAACCTTTCAAAATCCGTGTATTTTGTACAAATTATTCTTGAGTCGGGTGAGGTTTATACAAAAAAGGTTTTTAAGGGAAATTAGTAAAAACACGCTTTGTGTTTTTCTAATTTTTGCAAGCGGATCGGGCGTTTGCCATGCTCAAACCACCTACCTTAAATGGAAGAAAGAAGCAGTTTACGGAATTGGAACTTGTCATTATTTTGGCGATATGGGTGGCAAACAACTTGGTGGAGCTTCGTTTGGAACCGATGAATTTGATATGAAAAACCTGCGGCCTGTGGTTCGCATTGGTATTAAGCAAAACATTTTGGGCTGGCTGGCCATAAACAGCCAATTGAGCTATACCCGCATTAACCAAGACGACAGCAAGTCGGCCAAAATATGGCAACACGCTCGAAACCTTCAATTCTCTACAAACATTGTCGAAGCATCGGTTATAGCCGAAACCCGATTGTGGTACAAAAATTTTAAATTTAATAATAAAAAGAGCTTTGTGGAATATTATGTGGCTTTGGGTGCCGGACTTTTTTATTACAACCCAACCACCAAATACGAAGGTAAAAAATACAATCTTAGGCAGGTGGGTACAGAAGGACAGGGTTTAATTCCCAATTCAAAAACCTATTCTATTGTGGCAGCATGCCTGCCCGTAGGTGGGGGATTTCGGTTTGGACTTAGCAGCCGAACAACTCTTTTTTTAGAGGCAGTTTATCGATACACCACCACCGATTATATTGATGATGTGAGCAGTAATTATCCAGATTTTTACAAACTTACCGGAAGCGAAAATACCCTTGCTTCAAAGCTCAGTTACCGAGGTAATGATGCCTATCCGGCTGGCTCTCGCCGTGGAAATCCAAGTGTAAAAGATAGTTATGTTTTTTTTCAAATAGGTCTATCAAAGGCCATCGGAAATGGACGCTTATCAAGGCTATAAGTCCGTTTTTCCAAAAAATTGATGTTTTAATGCGAAAAATAAATAGGCCAATACGGTAAATAGTATTTGGCCAACTGGCAAAACGCATGGTTTTAAAATTGAACCATCAAAAAAGAGTTTTGCTATGCGTTCAAAGATTCAAATTATCGTATTGCTGGTCGGCATTTTTTCGGCCTGCACCAATTCTAAAAAATTTCCGGTTTACAACCCTGAGTTTATTAATCACATATCGGCCTACACCACAGGTTTTGTTGAACGCGATGCGGAAATAATCATTGTTCTGAACGAAGCCGTAAAAGACAATAAAAAGGACAAAATAAAACCCACAGAATTATTCGATTTTGAACCGACAATAAAAGGTACTGCCGAATGGCGGAATAATAGAACCATTGTATTCAAACCCAATGAAAAGCTCAAAAGAGGCACTGTTTATCAAGCCGTTTTTCATTATGGTGAAATCAAAAATGTAAAAAGAGACCTGAAGCGTTTTCCATTTAGGTTCGAAACAAAAAAACCAGAAATAAACCTTCACGTAAGTGGTTTGCAAACCTATGCTGACAACAACCCCAAATTGCGAAAATTAACCGGAGAAATTACCACAAGTGATGATGAAAATCTGGAAACAATAAAGCAATGTTTAACTGCACAATACAAAGGAAAAAGTCAAAAAATTGACTGGTATGAGGTTGGCAGTCAAAAATTTCGATTTGAAATAGATAGTTTAGAACGAGGGTCAGAGATGGGTAAAGTAATACTGGAGCTAAACGGAAAACCAATGGAGTGTGCAACGCAACTAAAAAACGAAGTGTTGGTGCCTGGTATGGGCATTTTCCGTGTGGAAACAGTAGAAATTATTAATGAACCCGACCAAAAAATACATGTCTTTTTTTCGGAAAGTTTGAGCGAAATGCAAAGTTTTATTGGGTTGGTAGAACTCGATAGTCAGTCGATTGAAAATTATGAAGTAAATGGAAACAAAATGACCATTTTTCCTCAAAAAGGGTTGATAGGAGAACATAGGTTAAAATTTATCAAATCCATAAAAAACTATGCGGGAAAAACATTGCAAAACGATTTGATACGAGAAGTATATTTCGAAAAACCCAAACCCAAACTTCGCATGGTAGGTGCCGGAACCATTGTGCCAGATGCCAAAGGAGTAGTTTTCCCGTTTGAAGCAATGGGCTTAAAAGCCGTTGATGTTTGGATTTTCAGAATTCATGAACAAAACATACCGCAGTTTTTGCAGATAAACGATTTGGAAGAAAATGGCGAGCTAAAAAGAGTAGGGAAATTAATTTATGAAGGCAAAGTAGAATTAAATCAAAACAAAAAACCACTCGAAAACGAATGGGTTCGATATACGCTAAACATCAATAAATACATTCAAAAAGAGCCTGGAGCCATCTACCGAGTGATGATTGGTTTTAGAAGAAGCTACACTTTTTTTGAATGTTCGGAAGGGGAAGAAGACCATGCAATAGACGATGATGCCATGTATTATCACTACTACAGCGGCAACAATTACAACCTGATTAATTATTACCCCTGCGATAATTCGTTTTATTATTCTGGAGCAGTTGCACGAAATATTTTGGCATCGGATGTGGGTATAATTGCCAAAAAAGGAAATGACGGTAAAACCCATGTGTTTGTAAATAATCTTGCTTCAGCACAGCCAATGGCCAATGTAAAAGTGGAATTTTTTGATTACCAAAACATCAAGTTAAAATCGGCTACCACCGACCAAATGGGTATGGCCACTGTGGGAAATACCGACGATGCTTATTTAGTTATGGCCTCAAGTGGTAAACAAAAAGGGTATTTAAAAATTTCCGACGGAAGAAATAATTCCACCTCCAAATTTGAAGTTGACGGGGTAATAAATGAAGGATTTAATGGGAAAATTTATACTGAAAGAGGTGTGTGGCGACCCGGAGATAGCATCTATGTCTGCTTTGTTTTGGAAGACAAAAACAACCAACTACCTGCCAATGTTCCCGTTTCTTTTGAATTGTCAAACCCTCATGGACAGGTAATAAAGAAAAGTGTGAAAATCCACTCGGTAGGCTCAATTTATGATTTTAGAACAGCTACACTGGCCTCGGCCATCACCGGAAATTATTCGGCCAAAGTAACCGTTGGCGGAAAATCATTTTACCGAACATTGGCCATCGAAACCGTTAAACCAAATAGGTTAAAATTAAAAATAGCGGTATTGAATGACGTACTGCAAAGGGGCAAAGAAAACAAGATTACCATTACTTCAGAGTGGCTGCACGGAGCAAAATCGCCGGGATTGGCGTATAACGTGAAGGCGAGAATTAGACCAACAAAAACCATTTTCGAGAAATTTAAAAAATTCAATTTTGAGGATTTTACAAAGGCCCGAAATACAGAAGAAGTATTGCTTTCGGAAGGTAATTTGGACGAAAACGGGCAGGTGGTTTTTGCACCAAAAATGCAACTAAACGAACGGAGTAATGGCACATTAAATGTCGATTTGCTTACCAAAGTTTTCGAAAAAGGAGGCAATTTTAGTCAGGATTATGCCACCTATCCGTTCATGGCTTTCGACAGTTATGCAGGTTTGGAAATGCCCGAAACGGATGATGATACATGGTTGGAAACCGACAAAAAGTATGTTTTTAGAATAGCCAATGTATCTAACAAAGGTGATGCAATTGGTGGTTCAAAGCTGGAAGTGAAGGTGTATAAAATTGACTGGCGATGGTGGTGGGATAACAATGGCGATGCCACTGCCTACATGCAATCCAACAGTTTGATGCCCGCGATAGATACTGTTTTAACGACTGCTTCAAACGGTATTGCAAATGTTCCTTTCAAACTGCCATATCCAAATTGGGGTCGGTTTGTTATGGTGGTAAAAGATTTAAAATCAAACCACACAAGTTCCTCGTTGTTTTATGTGGATTATCCTTATTGGCGACGAACAAATCGAAATAAAACAGATCAAGCCAAAACCATCGAATTATCGAGCAACAAAACGGTATATAACACCAATGAAACGGTGCAAATAACCATACCAAGCAGCAGCTCTGGCAAGGCTTTGGTGTGTATCGAAAATGGCACATCGGTTTTGAAAAAGTTTTGGGTGGATGGTAGCAGTGGAGAAAGTCATTTTACGTTTAAAACTACCAAAGAAATGGCTCCTAATGTATATGTGCATGTCAGCTATTTGCAGAGCTATAAAAATGAAGAGAACGACTTGCCCATGCGACTTTATGGAATTTTACCCATTAGTGTGGAAGACAAAAATACACACCTCGACCCTGTTTTGACGGTAAAAGACGAAATAAGACCGGACAGAAAAGAAAATATAACGGTAAGCGAAAAAAATGGAAAGGCAATGACTTATACATTGGCGGTAGTGGATGAAGGTTTACTGGATTTGACACATTTTTCAACCCCCGATTTGTGGGAATATTTCTATCAAAAACAGGCATTGGGAGTTAAAACTTGGGATTTGTATGATGACGTGATGGGTGGCTATGCCGGCAAATACGGCAATGTGTTGAGTGTAGGAGGAGACGAGGCCGGAGCATTAGATGAATCGGCACACAAAGCCAATCGATTTAAACCCACTGTAAAGTTTTTAGGGCCATTCCATTTAAACCCTGGTCAATCTGTAAAACACGGATTGCAGTTGGGGGAATATATTGGTGCTGTGCGAGTAATGGTAATTGCACGACAAGAAAATGCCTATGGGAAAGCCGAGAAATCGGTAAAGGTTAAAAAACCCATTATGGTGCTGGCCACCATGCCACGGGTAATTAGTCCGGGGGAGAGTATTGAAATTCCGGCCACGGTTTTTGCTATAACAGAGGGTAAAAAGCAAGTGAAAGTAGATGTAAAAGTATCCAATAATCTTACGATTGATGGAAGCACTACTAAAACCATTGATTTTGCACAACAAGGAGACGAAACCGTTTTCTTTAAAGCCAGAGTGGCCGAAAAGGTGGGTATTGCCAAAGTGGAAATAACAGCTAAATATGGAAACGAAATAGCCACACAAACAATAGAAATTGAGATAAGAACACCAAACCCACGGGTTACAGACGTGCAAGAATTTGCCTTGGAAAAAGGCAAAAAATTAAGTACACAAATTCAACTTTCGGGTATTGATGGCACCAATATGGCCATTGTGGAGGTATCGGCCTTGCCGCCATTAAATTTAAACCACAGACTAAATGAGTTGCTACGCTATCCGCATGGTTGTGTGGAGCAAACCACCAGTTCCGTTTTTGCACAACTATTTGTAAATGAATTGCTTAGCTTAACAGAAAATGAGCAAGTAAAGGCTTCTCAAAATATTCAGGCTGCCATTCAACGACTAAAGTTGTTTCAAACCAACTCCGGAGGATTCGGTTATTGGCCGGGGGCATCCACCGAAAATGAATGGGGAACAAACTATGCCGGTCATTTTTTGGTATTGGCCAAAGATAAAGGCTATCAGGTGGATGCCAATTTTATGAAAAACTGGGCAAACTATCAAAAAGATCGAGCCATAAGTTATAACTCCACCGATGAATCCGCCCAGTTGATACAAGCCTACAGACTTTACACTCTGGCACTAAACGGAAAGCCTGAAATAGCGGCAATGAATCGTTTTAGAGAAATGCCCAACTTGAGTGGTACTGCCAAATGGAGATTGGCTGCTGCTTATGCTATTGCCGGAATGCCCGAAGTGGCTCAAAATTTAATAAATCAGGTGGAAATAACCCCGAATAAATATGCTTCGCATGGCTACACCTATGGCTCGGAATTAAGGGATAAAGCCATGATTTTGGAGACGTTGACACTTTTAAACAAGGAAAATCAGTCAGGCATGTTGGCCAAAGAAATTGCAAAAAGTTTGGCATCCAGCTCTTGGCTTAGCACCCAAGAAACCGCCTACAGTTTAATTGCAATTCAGAAATATTACAGGAAAAACAACGCTACCGGCGAAATGAAATTTGTGGTTAATCATCAAAATAGTTCTGATAAAATAGCAACCGCCAAACCGATGTACAGCAAGGTGTTGGCTAATAATGCAGCAAGAACGACTCAAACGTTGGAAATAAGCAACACGGGGTCGAATATGTTATTTGTAAGAGTGGTAAAATCGTATGTGCCAATGCAAGCCGACACTACCAAAATCAGCAATAAAATGAGCCTAAATGTGGCCTATTTTGATTATGAAGGAAATCGGCTCGACCCAAATAAAATTCCGAAAGGGACAGAGTTTAAAGCCCGAATAACAGTGCAAAACAAAAGCTACATGGAGCAGCGAGATTTGGCATTGAGTTTTATGGTTCCGGCGGGTTGGGAAATACAAAACAACCGCATGTTTGGTGATTTGGAAGGGGTGGATTATCAAGACATCAAAGATGACAGGATATACACCTATTTCGATTTGAACAGAGATTTGAGCAAAACCATTGAAGTTCCGCTAACAGCCACCTACAACGGCACCTTTTTTCAACCAACCATTTCGGTAGAAAATATGTACGACCACAGTGTGCTGGCCACCGAGCCGGGCGGATGGGTAGAGGTGGTAAACAAACTGGCAGCGGGCGTTAACTGACAAATTTTTTTTAAATATTACTTCGTACCTTTTTATTTAGTCACATGCCAAGTCGGGAGACTTGGCATTTTTTTGTGAAGGGAAGTAGAGAAAAATTGTTCATGACTAACCCTAAATAATGCTGACCTGCATCGAAAGATGCATTAACGTGCTGCTCAAGGTTATCTCATAGTGTCACCTTCTATTCCACCAAAACATAAAATTCATTATCAATTTGAGAGGAATTTACACTGTAATCTTTACAAGTTTTGTGTTCCCTGCCTGTCGGACATTTGCTTATTCTTATGGTATCGATTCCTGTTTTCACTGCCTTAAATTTTAATATTAGCTCTCCGCCTTTTCCATCCTGTTTAAATGGATTCCAGTCAGGTTCATAGTATTGTTTGACTTTTTCAATACAACCAACAGAATTTTCATTCAACACACAATTAGAATATCCCGTTGAAGGATTTTCATAGAGTTTAACAGAAAATTCCTCACCAACTTTCAAATTGAATGAGTCATTTTCTCCAGGTTTGTAGTAATTATAACTCCAAAGCAAATAGATAATTAAAATCATTAGAGGAGTAATTATTACACTTAAAAATATGATTTTTAATTTGTTCATTCCTTAAGCCAGATGTTTTTAATACGTCTCCGTTCCATAGAAGTCCTTTTTCACAAGTGCCTCTAACGGCAAATTTAAAAAACTTCATAAAAAGAAGTGATGGTTAAGTATTTCGAAGTGTTTTAAGGTCATCAAGAGTCCCCTTCGGGAAATACTGACGGGGTTAAAAACAGCCAATATTTCCAATTGCGGCTAAAGGTCGGTATATTTTACTTTTATGCTACTAAAGTAAAATATAAAAATTCTTATTTTACTTTGATGGGCTTAAAGTAAAATATAAAAATTTTTATGTTACTTTGCTCCAATCTTGGAAGCAAAATGATTGTATTAGAGAATTTTCATGCCGGATTGTATCAAAAGCATCCTACAGGGTATCGTTTTTTTGCACCATCTCTTATAAACAATTCTTGGAAATGGGAAAATCAAACAATAAACACATTACTTGAAAAGGCTGCAATTAAATTGGGGGAGCTTAACTCTTTTGCAAGGTTAGTTCCGAATATTGACTTGTTTATCCAACTGCACGTTACCAAAGAGGCCGTGGTTTCAAGCAGAATAGAGGGTACTCAAACACAAATGGACGAAGCCTTATTGGATGAAAATGATATCGCACCCGAAAGAAAAAATGACTGGCGAGAAGTAAACAACTATATACAAGCCATGAATCAGGCAATTGAAGAACTAAGCAGTCTTCCGCTTTCTTCTCGGCTTATTAAACAAACTCATAAAAGCCTTCTTACCAGCGTAAGAGGTGAAAATAAAATGCCAGGAGAATACCGAAGCAGTCAAAATTGGATTGGCGGCAGCAGCTTGTTAGATGCGGTATTTATTCCTCCAAGTCAGGATTTGATACCAGAGTTAATGGGTGATTTAGAGAAATTTTTGAACAACGACGAAAATCAAATTGCCGCATTGATAAAAATTGGAATTGCTCATTATCAGTTTGAAACCATCCACCCTTTTATAGACGGAAACGGGCGGATTGGCCGATTGCTCATTACCCTATTTTTAATAGAACAAAAAATTTTAGAAAAACCACTGCTGTATCTCTCAGCATATTTCGAAAAAAACAAAGGTTTGTACTACGACAATCTCACATTTGTGCGAACCAAAAATGATATGATTCAGTGGCTTAAATATTTTTTGGTCGGGGTGGCAGAAACTGCAGAAAACGCAACAGAAACGCTTTCGTCAATACTTTTGCTAAAAACAAGTTTAGAAATAGGACTGCCAAAACAGTTTGGCAAAAAAGCAGCGAATGCAAACCTGCTGTTGCATCAACTTTTTAAAAACCCAATAATTCAAGTAACTCAAGTTCAGACATTGTTGGGTTTGAGTTATAAAGCCGCCAACGATATGGTAAACGATTTTGTTCAAGCCTCTATTCTTGAAGAAATGACCGGGCAAAACCGAAATCGAATATTTGTGTTTGACCAATATTTGAAGTTGTTTAAGTTTTAGTTCGGCAAGGGTAATGATAATATCAGTGGTTTGTCGAAAAATTTTTAGCCACCCGTTGCACAAAGAAAGGTGCAAGCTGCACTTGTTCGCCTGGGGAGGAAGCTCGGATAAGATGGTGCGAGAGGTTTATTCACCTCATTTATGGCGAGAGCCGCCTACTTGATTAGAGCAATTTTATTTTACCTTCAATTTCTACTTAGAGTTTGTGCCCTTATTTTCTGTAAGGAAGTGAATATTGATTTTTAATTCAATATATTTTGCAAGGTTTGCAATAATATATAGGTAGAACCCGACTAAGAGAAGATTAATCAGGAAGGTTTCCACTGCATATTTAGCTTCCGACCCCATCGATATTTGAGAAATTGAATGTTTTAAGATTAAGAATAGTGAGCAAATAAGTCCCGTTATCCCTTCCAGAAACCATTCAGCTGACTCACAGTCAATGCAATTCTTAGGTTTTGTAGATATGTAGCTGATAATTAAGATGGTTGACCAAAGCACTATATGCAATGTTCCTAAAAGCACTCCCTTGTTGATTTTCCACTTAACTAAAAGCAAGAAATAATAACCTATTGACAATACAAGGGGTATCACAAAAACATCTTTGAAATCCGTCGGCCCATATATTGGTATTTTTTTCAATATAAAAATTCCGCCAAGATGAAGAAACTCCAAGAGAACAAAAAAATAAAGTGCTATCTTAATTGATTTTGACATTCTTTTATGGCTTATAACGGATGATGATAAGAGTAGTAGCGACGAAGAAGCTATTACTTCTTATCTATTGTTATCAGCTGGTGCTACTTTTTATAATATTTTCTAAATGCCGAAATAAATTGAAAAATAAAAAAACCAACTATAACTTTATTCAAAAAATCCATTGTTACTGACCAACCATTTAATTCTGTCTTAGGCACAAGAAAATCCTTTTTATGAGTCAAATCTAAAAATGAAAAATAGTATCCAACTAAATTCCAATCAAAATTTGTACTAATAAATATTCTTCCTAAGCTCATCAAATAGATAATATAAAAAATTATAGAGAAAATTAATATACATACAAAAGGTCCTTTGATTGATAATCCGTGGTTATTAGAATATCTACTTACCCAAAGAATAAATTTATCCCAATAAGATAAACCTGCTATTTTTCTTAGTGATTCTTTGGAAATTGCTCCGAGTTTTTGAGCTTCATAGTAATTTCCACTATTTTCCAATGATTTACGAAGTTGGAGAAATGTCTCATATTGATCTTTGAAATAGTTTTGTGGTTTTTGGTCCGGATAGTGAATGTTTTTGAGAGTTTTGAATTTTTCAAATGTCAAATTGTCCGATGGGAAGTTACACGATGTAAATGATGCCTTTGCAAATCTTGTTCTATAAAAGGATAGTATTTTGTAACTATTGAAATCGATATTGTCAAACCAAGTGTTGTCCATGTTAGATTTTCTAATTTCAAATTTTGATGCTTTTAAGTAAGGTGAAATGTTATATAAAAATGTCTCATTTAGTGAATTGTAGTCATGGATATAAATGTTGTTTATTCTTGTATTTTCTATAGTGACCTTACCTTCTGCAGTTCCAGTTAATGACAAAGAATTTAGTATACTATCGTTTATAGTTAATAATTCATCTGTTTGTTTTGAGAAGTCGATGCTGACATTGATATTTAGTTGTTTTTTTTGCTCTTTGCTTAAGGAGAATTTTATCATATCTCGCCGATAGTCATCTCTTTTTATTCCTGTCCTTTTTGTCTTATTGTGGTTTTTTCGAATGAATACCTTTTTTACGTGATTAATGTATATCGATTGTTTAAAACCCAATACATCATTTATATTTTTGAAATCAGTTCGTCTGCATAGTGCTATCCATTTTCTAATGAAGATATTTTCTTCTGTGAATGATATTTCGACAAGATTTAAATTTTGAAGAAAAAGACTTGGGATTATACAATTGTTTAAACTTACGTTTCTTATTGTGCCATTATCAATGTTTCCTTCAATTATACACCCATGAAAATGAAGATTGATTTGTTCAGTCTTTATTTCTCTAATTTTGATTCTATTAATAAGACAATAAGTGAAGGAGATTGAAATGTCTTTAAAATCAATATCTGTGTCATTAAAAATTGATATTTCTTTGAAATTGCAGTTCTCAAATGAAAGCACCATTTTCCCATTAATGAATGTGATGTTTTCAAAAACTTCTGGTGTAATTCTTATCTCTTCAGAAATAAAATTCTGATTCTCAATTTTATGATATGGATTTAATTCTATTGCCATTTATCTTCTTCATTTGCTGATAACGGTTGGGCTATGTGGAGTGCGGGACTTTGAAATGCTTCACTGTCAGGGTGCCACTGAGCCAATTCGTTCATTCATATTATTGTTTTTATAGCCAAATCGTCAAAGACGAATTGGCGGTGTTGCAACGAAGAACTGCGATTGAATTACCCACCGAACCCCGCATTACATATAGCTTTTGTGCCTGTTGCACAACTCAAAAGTAACTCTATTTTTCAACTATTTCAAAAAAGCTGTAATTTTAATCTTCTTATTATCAGTGAGTTAATTGTGTTTTGTTTTTGAGGTAAAAATCTAAAATAGCGTTGAGGGTAGTTGTGCAACAGCTACTTTTGTTGTGTGCAGTATTTTTCTGTCATATTGGAGAAATGCCACTTGTTAAATAATACTGTTTCTCTTTTCCATTCTTGTCAATGTAAAAAAATATTCCTGTCACCTTTGGGTCTCCGATAGTAATATAGTACCACTTTTCTTTCTCAAATTTTAACGGACAAGTCTTTAATTTCGTTCCACCCATGCTCCTAACTGGTCTGTGTTTTGAATCAGTTGTTTTTCTTGATAATCCTTTATGAATAAAATGAATATTTACGTTTTCTTCTGTCCACCAGTATTTACCTTCTCTACTAAAATATATTTTGTCAGGTGGATTTGGCGGCTTTCCTTCAGGATGGACGATGTGGCAACTTGTCAAATAAGTCACAGTATATTTTACGGGATAATTTTCGCTCCCAATAGAGTCAACCTTTATTATTTCAATTGTCACTCCGTTAATAAAGTCATTATTAGTTGAAATGTAATTTGTCGTAATTTTCACTTTTGGAGGTGCAAGTGCACTTATAAAATAATTCAAAAAAATTAGTCCGCCTGTAACTAGAATAAGGATTATACTAAAGGCTATCATTATTCCTTTTGCGAGCTTATTCTTCATTAGAATCACTCCAAGAATTGTAATTAAAATTAGTCCACTTAATATTCCTATAATCATAATATGTTCGACGTTTTAATATTGCACACAACATCCGTATATGCCCAATACAAACACCCTATTGTGCATATTTTCATTATGTACAGCACACGAATCGAGCATTTTATGTTCGTTGCGAGATATAAAAGAATAGGAAGTTGAAGAAGGCATAATTATTTCATACAAATATTAATAAAACTTGCCAATAAACCTTCAAGGGTAGAATCATCAACGAAAAGCCACCTAATTCCTCAGCGGTTTTCCAGTTTTTAAAATGTGTTGGATACGTTCTAAGGTTTTTCGTTCGCCCAAAAGAGAGAGGAAGGCTTCCCGCTCTAAATCCAATAAATATTGTTCCGAAACGTGGGTGGGCTGCGATAAATCGCCTCCGGCCATAACAAAGGCCAGTTTTCGAGCCATTTTTTGGTCGTGCGGAGTGGCAAAACCGCTCACGCCAAAGGCTTCTATTCCGGCATAGAGTGTTCCTAAAGCCGTTTTTCCCAATACCAAAATATCTTCGCGTTGTGGTTTCATAACATAGCCTTCGGCATCCAATTCAAGAACTTTTCGTTTGGCCTCGGCTATCAACCTTTGTTGATTGATTACTACCTCATCCTTGTCGCGATGCAACACGCCAATATCAAATGCCTCATAGCCCGATGTGGCCACCTTGGCGGTGGCAATGGTGGTAAATCGCTCTTGCAATGTTGGCAACTGAGGGTCGCCATTATAAAAACTGTCAGATGCCCGCACCACAAACTCTTTGGTGCCGCCACCTCCGGGAATGAGTCCTGCACCAAACTCAACCAAACCAATGTATGTTTCGGCGGCTGCCACGGTGCTATCGGCATGCAAACTCATTTCGCAACCACCACCCAGGGTCATGCCGTGCGGAGCCATCACCACGGGAATGGCTGAATATCGCAGTCGCATTACGGTGTTTTGAAAATAGCGAATGGCCATATTCAGTTCATCATATTCTTGCTCGATGGCCAACATCAGCATCATGGCCAAATTGGCTCCCGCCGAAAAATTGGGAGCGTCATTGCCAATAACCAATCCTCGCCAACCATCTTGCTCGGCAATGTCGATAGATTTGTTTATGCCCTGCAAAATTTCGGAGCCAATGGCATTCATTTTTGTGTGAAACTCAAGGCATAAAACGCCATCTCCAATGTCGTGCAAACTAGCCCCTTTATTGCCCCACACCAGCTTGTTCGACCGATAATTGTCCAACACTATATTTTCTTCCGAACCGGGAATAATTTGGTAATTTTTGGTTTGAATATCGTAAAAATAACGAGCTCCGTTTTCGGTTTTGTAGAAGTTTTCGAAACCCAAGTCTAACATTTCCTCTACCCAACCGTTGGGCGTAACGCCCGCCGATTTCATAGCATCAAAAACGGTTCTAACCCCAAGCGTTTCCCATGTTTCAAAAGGGCCGAGTTCCCATCCAAATCCGGCACGCATGGCATCGTCAATTTGATATAAATGGTCGGCAATTTCCGGAATGCGGTTGCTGGAATAAGCCAAAACCTGTTGGTTCAGGGTTTTCAAAAAACCAGAGGCCTTGTCATTTGCTTTGGCCAAAATTTTAATGCGATGCTTTACGCTATCTGCTTTTCTGGCAGCACCAATTGATTCAAACCGAGGTTTGGTTTGTGGCTTGTATTCAAAGGTTTTTAAATCGAGAACTTCAATAACGGTGGTTCCGTTGGCATCTTTCGATTTTTTGTAAAAACCTTGTCCGGTTTTGTCGCCCAACCAGTTGTTTTCAATTAGTTTTTGAAGAAATTCAGGAATGTTAAACAAATCCTTTGCTTCGTCATTCGGACAATTTTGAGCTACTCCGGTGGCCACTTTTACCAGCGTGTCAAGACCCACAAGGTCGGAGGTTCTAAACGTTGCCGATTTGGGTCTGCCCGAAACAGGTCCGGTCACGGCATCCACTTCCTCAATGGTCATATCCATTTGTTGCATCAAATGAAAAATGGCCATGATGCTAAAAACGCCAATTCGGTTGGCAATAAACGCCGGAGCGTCTTTGCATAAAACGGTTTTTTTGCCCAAAAACAAATCACCGTAGTGCATCAAAAATTGGGTTACCTCCGGATGGGTTTTTTCCGAAGGAATAATTTCTAACAACCGCAAATAGCGGGGAGGGTTGAAAAAATGTGTTCCGCAAAAGTGAGCCTGAAAATCTTCCGACCGCTGTTGAAGCATCATCGAAATGGGAATACCACTGGTGTTGCTGGTAATCAACGTACCGGGTTTTCGGTGTTTTTCTACCTTTTCAAAAACCTCGTTTTTTATTTTCAAATTCTCGACAACTGCCTCCAAAATCCAGTCGCATTGGGCAATCCAATGCATATTGTCGTCAAAGTTTCCAGTGCTGATGCGTTTGGCCACATTGGTATTATAAACAGGAGATGGGTTCGATTTTAGGGCGGCTGCCAATGATGATTCTACAATGCGATTACGAGCTTTCGGGTTGTTTTTTTCCTCATCTGATAAATCAAACGGAACAATATCGAGCAAAAAAACTTTTAACCCAATATTGGCAAAATGACAAGCCAGCCTGCTGCCCATAACGCCGGAACCAAGAACGGCAACGGCTTTTATTTTTCTTTTAGTTGCTTCTAAAATATCCATAATACAATTTTCTTAAAACGGATACTTATTCTCCTCCACAATTTTGGCGGCAATGGCTTTTCGGGCGGCTATGGTGTTAAAAGGTTCGTATTTCGTAAACCGTTTCATACCAATCAACATCATTCGCAGTTCGTCGCCTTCGGCAAAACCACAAAGTGCGTGTTTTCCAGCTAAATAAATTCGTTCTAAGGCATCGTTCAAATACGTTTTTGCCATCAATACATGAAGGTTTGCGGCCTCTTTACCCCGCATGGAAATTAATTTTTCTGTCCGCAACAGGGCACTTTCGGCAGTAAAAATTTCGATGGCCATGTCGGCTAAATTCATTAAAATTTCCTGCTGTTTTTCCAGTTCCATCAAAAACTTTTGTGCCGCTGCACCAGCTGCCATTAAAATGGCTTTTTTGGCATTGGAGATGGCTTTTTTCTCGGCAAAGAATAATTCAGACTCATCGTCATCGCCAAAATCGGGAATAGACATCAATTCTTCCTGAATTTTCATAGCAGGAGTCATCAAATCAAGTTCTCCTTTTAGGGCTTTTTTTAGCACCTGACCAACGGCCAACATTCGATTAATTTCGTTTGTACCCTCAAAAATCCGGTTAATCCGCGAGTCGCGATACATACGTGCCACAGGATATTCTTCGCTGTAGCCCGTTCCACCAAAAATTTGCACTGCTTCGTCAATCACAAAATCAAGCGATTCGCTGCCCAACACTTTAAGAATGGCACATTCAATATTGTATTCCTCGGCTGCCCTCAATTTGGCTTCTGCCTTGCTAAGACCTTCTTTTTTAAGTTCTTCAATTTTATTGGTTATCAAGTCGGCCAAGCGGTAGGTAGCCGATTCGGTGACATAAGCCTTTATGGCCATTTCGGCCAACTTGTGTTGGATGGCTCCAAATTGGGAGATGGGTTGTCCGAATTGTTGGCGTTCGTTGGCATAATTTATGGCAATGTCAATGGATTTTTTGCAACCTCCCATTACCATTGCACCCAATTTAAACCTGCCTATATTCAGCACGTTGAAGGCAATTTTGTGTCCTTTACTTATTTCGCCAAGTAAGTTTTCTTTTGGTATTCGCACATTTTCGAAAAACACCTGACGGGTGCTTGAACCCTTAATTCCGAGTTTTATTTCTTCGTCTCCCAGAGTCAATCCTGGGGTGTTTCTTTCTACTATAAAGCCAGTGAATTTGTCGCCATCCACTTGGGCAAAAACGATGTATAAATCAGCAAATCCGGCATTGGTAATCCACATTTTTTGACCGTTTAGCACCCATTGGTCTCCATCCAAAACAGCTTTTGTTTTTGCCGCCAATGCATCCGACCCACTGCCCGGTTCGGTAAGACAATAACTGGCTTTCAACTCCCCGCTGGCAAGTTTGGGCAAGTATTTTTGTTTTTGCTCTTCGGTGCCAAAATAAAGAATTGGCAAGGTGCCAATACCCGTGTGGGCGGCCACTGCCACACCAAACGAAAGAGATTTGCCAAGCTCCTCGCTCAACACGGTTTCGGTGTTAAAATCAACGCCCATGCCCCCATATTCTTCGGGCACTCCGGCTCCCAAAATACCTAATTGACCAATTTCGTCTAACAGGCCGGGAATGAGTTCCGGATTTTGCAACTGCTTATCTATTTTGGCTACAATCGGCCAAATTTTTTGTTCTACAAAATCAATGGTCATGCTGCGGAACATCAATTGTTCCTCATTAAGCTGTTCAGGTATAAAAACCTCGTTTGCTTTTTGATCTTTTATTAAAAATTCTCCTCCTTGCATTGTTTAGATATGAATAATGAGTATTGAGATTTGAGTATTTAGTATTAAGATTTTATCCATTACAAAGCGTTTTCGTTAAAGCAAATATCATCTTTTCTATTTCGGTTATTTAGATTGTGAAGGTTGTTAAATTTTAACTCCTGAATCATCTCCAAATCAAGACATAGAATAAGCAGGTTTCCCAGTTCTAAAGCCGAACCATAGGCCATGACTAAAAACTGTTTAAATTTACCTTTGGTGTTTCTCCCGCTGCCTTCTGCAATATTGTTAGAGACTGAAATAACTGCACGACGAATTTGACTCGTAATTCCAAACTGTTCATCTTTAGGAAAACTTTTCGAAATCAAATAAACATCCTTAACAAGAATCCTACTTTTTTGCCAAACTTTCAGTTCTTTAAAATTGTGCATGTAAATACTCAAATCTCACTTCAAATGTTTTTCTGCGTGATAGCTCGATCGAACCAAAGGGCCACTTTCGACAAATTCAAAGCCCATCGCGTCTGCCCAATCCTTGTATTTTGCAAAATCTTCGGGGGTAACGTATCTATCCACCTTTAAATGACGTGCCGTGGGTTGCAAATATTGCCCCATGGTAATTATATCAACCCCAACACTGCGTAAATCGGCCAATGTTTCTCGTATTTCCTCATCGGTTTCGCCCATGCCAAGCATGATACCGCTTTTGGTTTTCATTCCTTTTTCACGCAAGTATTTCAGCACGTCCATACTGCGGTCGTATTTTGCTTGAATACGCACTTCTTTTGTGAGCCGTCTAACAGTCTCAATATTGTGAGAGACAATTTCGGGATGAACCTCAATAATTCTGTCTAATTGCTCAGTGTTTCCTTGAAAATCCGGAATAAGCGTTTCTAAAGTAGTTTCCGGATTCCATTTGCGTATTTCCAATACTGTTTTTGCCCAATGTGTGGAGCCGCCATCGGCAAGGTCATCTCTGTCAACACTAGTTATTACAGCATGTTTAATGCCCATAATGCTAATGCTTTGAGCCACTTTGAAAGGTTCGGTAGCGTCAAGCACATCGCCTTTTCCAGTGGCCACATTGCAAAACTGGCAGGAGCGGGTGCAGGTGTTGCCCCCAATCATAAATGTGGCTGTGCCAACTCCCCAACATTCGCCAATATTTGGGCATTTTCCGCTTTCACAAATAGTGTGCAGTTTATGCTTGGTTACCAGGTCTTTCATTTCTGCATATTTGCCGCCTCCGGCAATGTTTACCTTCAACCAATCGGGCTTTACCCGTTTGTTCTGCACAATCTTTACAGGCTCTTTATTTTCAATTTTATTTGCCATAGCACAAAGGTAGTTTTTATGACTTTTAAAGGGATTTAAACATACAACAATTTTATATGAAATGCGTTTTTGAACATGATTAAAATGTCGTAACCCATTTATCCCTATGTTTGTAATGAAGAAAATGATGTCGAAAAAAGTCTGGTTTTGTTGGTTTTTACTTTTCTCTACTGCGGTGTTTGCCCAAAAAGAGGAAGTGCCTGTGGGTCATTGGAGAATTCATTTGCCATACAATGCAGTAAACAGCATTGCCGAAAGTCCATCGTATTTGTATGTGGGTGCAGAACGTGGTTTTTACAGTTTTCACAAAAAATCGGGTGAAATGCAACTGTATGGAAAAACTAACGGTTTTTCGGATGTTGAGGTGCAATTATTGAAATATCACGAAGGTCTAAACATCTTGTTGGTGGCATATAAAAATACCAACATTGATATTTTGCAGGGTAGTTCTATCTATAACATATCCGACATTCTCCGCAAATCGATTATTGGCACCAAAGAAATTAATGACATTCATTTTGAAGGAAATTTGGCCTATTTAAGCTGTTCATTTGGCATTGTTGTTATTGATTTAGAGAAAAAAGCCATAAAAGATACGTATCTCAATATTGGATTAAACGGTATTCCAACCAGTATTTTTTCTGTTGCTTTTTTCAACGATTCCATTTTTGCAGGCACAGAATATGGCATTATCAAAGCTGCGGCAAACGGGAGTAATTTAAGCGATTTTAACAGTTGGGAAGGGCCGATAGAAATGATTAACAACGGGAAGGCTCATTTAATGAGAAAATTTGGAGGAAAAATTTACTGCGATGTTGGCAAATTCGTGAGAGTTTATGATGGTTCGAGATGGATGTTTAAAGGAGACACTATACCCACCTACCGACCCATTACCCAAAGCATTGAAGTATGCCACAACCAATTGGTTATTGCTCAAATTCCAGACAGTTTTGTGGGTGGAATAACCATTGTTCAACCCAATGGAACCGAAAGAGTTGTAAAAGAAGTAACGTTCAACTTTGCCATTCTTGACCACGAAAACAGTCTTTGGTTTGGAAATGATTTTTCAGGATTAGTTCGGCGAGATATAAATGGAAACTATAGCTACACCCAACCCAATGGTCCACAGCGGGCAAGCTCATTTTCTATGACAACCATTGGCGATGAACTTTGGGTGGCAGGAGGCGGAATATCTGCCCAAGGAAGCCCAGTTTTCAACAAAGCAGGTTGGTATAGATTTGAAAACGGACTATGGAAAAGCAGACCAAATATTCCTGCCCTTTTGGGTTCGTATGATTATGTAACCATAGCATCCAATAAAGCCGGAAATGAGGTTTTTATGGGGTGCCATGGTTTTGGATTGGTGCATTTGTATAACGATTCTTTAAAAAATATTTACACCGAACAGAATAGCCCCATTAGAGCAAACAAGGGAGAATATAACATTGTAGATGGCCTTGCAATGGATGAAGCCGACAACCTCTGGATTACGAACTATCAAACAGATAGTTCACTTTTGATGAGATCCAACAAAGGAATTTGGATTAAGTATAAAATTCCATCAAACTCATCGGGCAAAATAATTATTGATGATTTTGGTAGAAAATGGATAGTTACCGGAGATTTGTCTGCCGGAATGGTGGTGTTTGAAGAGGGAGAAACCAACCAACCCAATGATTTTAGAACATTATCATTGCGAAATATTGAAGGTCAGGGAAGTTTGCCTTCAAATAAAGTGAACGCTATTGTAAAAGACAAAGACGGTGAAATTTGGATAGGAACCGATGAGGGTTTGGCCGTGTTTTATGTTTCTGGCGATGATGTATTTCAAAACCCTGATAGAGTGCAGGCCAGAAGATTTATTATTGATGATGGCAAAGATGTTGGCTATTTGCTTGGCACCGAAGTGGTAAACGATATAAAAGTGGATGGGGCAAACAGAAAATGGGTAGCCACCAACACCGGCGTTTGGCTAATAGCCGCCGATGGCTCAGCAGTTGTTAACCATTTCACAGAGCAAAATAGTCCACTTTTAAGCAATCAGGTGCATTGCATTGGAATTATAGATAAAACCGGAGAAGTATTTTTTGGTACTGATAAAGGCATTGTGAGCTTTAGAGGTGATGCCACAGGTGGCACAAACGTGCATGGAAAGGTAATTATCTTCCCAAATCCTGTGCGTGAAACCTACAAAGGCCCTATCACCATATCTGGTTTGCCCGAAAATGCTACTGTAAAAATCACAGATATTTCAGGAAAACTCGTTTATGAAATGGTTGCCAATGGTGGCACTGCCATTTGGGATGGAAATAATTTTTCGGGGCAGAGAGTGCAAACAGGAATTTATCTTTTTATGACTGCCAACAACGAAGACAAAGACCCGCATGTAACCAAGCTCTTGCTTATTAATTAATGCTGGTTAAAACAAATGGAATAATCATTAAGAACACCAACTTTAAAGACAATGGTGTTATTACCAAAATATTTACCAGCCAATTTGGGATTCAAAGTTTTGTTTTAAACGGAGTTAGAAATCAAAAGGGGGCAATAAAACCTTCACACATATTTCCGCTAAACTTGGTTGAAATGGTAATTTACCGAAAAGAAAATGCTAATATTCAACATATCAAAGAGTTGCGTTGTCATCCACCGTTAAATTCTCTACACTTTAATGTGCTTAAAAATGGCATTGCATTGTTTATTTCAGAAATTTTGAATGCCAGCCTTACAGAAGAAGAGCCTAATGAGGAACTGTTTTTATTCTTACAAAACTTTATCATTGTTCTTGATCTTGAATCGGAAAAATTGGCAAACTATCCTCTCTATTTTTTAATGCACCTGTGTCGGTATTTGGGTTTTTACCCAAAGGGAATATACAAAGAAGGCCAACTATTGAATTTAAAGGAGGGCTTATTTGTTGATAGTGGTTATCAAAACACAGAATGCATTGATGCCAAAAGCACACTAATGTGGCGAAAAATGATGGAAATAAGTTTGCATGAATGGTCGCAAACCCACCTCTCTAAACAAACCAGAACCACTTTGTTAGATCAACTATTGCTCTATTATCAATATCACGGCTTGCATGGCAAAGCCATAAAATCGCACAAAGTGCTTCATGAAGTTTTTGCAGTGTAATTTGCTTAAAAAATCAGATAGGCTTTACGTGAACTTTATAAAAAACCTCAAGACTCTCTGAAGATTGAGGGTCACGAAAGGTGTAATGTCCGTTATCATACTGATTTCCTCTAAACTTTAACTGAGGCCCAACGGCTTTCACGGTCCACAAATCATCAGAGCTTGTATAATATTTATGCTGAAAAATAACGAAGTCATTTTTGCCATCTTTTTCAAGGGTAACCCACATTTCTAAATGCAACACCGTGCCATCATCTAAGGTTGCAATTGCCAGTCGTTGTGTATGGTTTTTCATTTCACCTTGCAACTTTACTTTTTTGTTAAAATGCAATGTATCACCATCATAAATTACCTGAGAAATTTCGATTTGAAACTCTAACTTGGCAGAAAAAACTTGATTAGAAGTAAAACATAATACCCCAAAAACCAATAAGAACGATTTTACCAATTTTTTGAACATAACAGTAAACATTAAAAGTAATAACTAAGTAGTAGTAGTGGAAAAGTTCGCAACGAATATTTCCGAACACAAAGTAAAATAAAAAAAATTGAAAAAACCTAATTTAGTTCCATTTTGGGACTATTTTTTCCCGATTTGGTAACACCATTGCGTTCAACATACTTCAAAATAAAGTCACCTTTGGGGTCGTGACTGCCAAAAGAACCGAAACGAGGGTGAGTAGGAATTTCTGCATTTGGTATGGAAGATATGGTTTGCAGATTGTCGGTAAAATCGTCAAAGGTTAATAATCCGTTTTTAAAATCTCCTTTCGATTGAAGGGTTTCAATTATTTTTTTTGCAAAAACACTTTCATCTGGCACATATTCTATTCCGCCAGAAGTGGCAAAAACACGTGAAGTATATTTCAGTTTGTCATTCACAAAGCTTTGCTGGCTGTCTCTAATTTGTTGTAAAGAAGTGCCCAAGCGATTATAATTTGTGGTAGAGGTATTTTTATCGAAAGCCTCGCCTCCATAGCATACATCTAAGGCAACAAAAATGTGTTTGCAGGCCAACGTTCTATCAAGGTTTTTTACAATAAAGTCGTATGGAATGTATGAATCCATGGTTGGGTCATCCTTTTTAGAATCGGCACATACAATATGTCCGCCAAGCGAAGGGTCGAAATGGCCATGTCCGGCAAAATAAACGAACAATTGATCTTTTGAGGTATAGTTTTTTCGGAAGTATTCCAACAGCTTTTTCTTCATTTCATCTTTGGTGGCATCCAGCACTATTTCAACAGAAAAGTCGTAATTGCTTCTCAGTAAATTTGCAATGGCTTCCACATCTTTTTGCGGATTGTCCAAGCTATTCCATTCATCAAAATTGCTGGTAGCAAACATTAGTGCATAGTTGGTTTGTGTTTCTTCTTCAAGTTTTGGTTCTTCATTCTCTATATGAGTAATATTAACCAAAAAGGAGTCGGTGGCCACATTTCCTTTTTTGTCGATGGCCGAAACCACCACCTTAGCCCAATCTCCAACAGAGTGGAGATTATAAACGAATTTGCCATTTTGATTAAATTCAATATCTAAGCCGTTTATTCTTATTTTGTCTATTCCGCTCTCATCCAATGCTTGGCCGGTTAGTTGATTTTTAACTGTAACAAGTTTTGTTTTTCCACCTCGTTTTCCTTCTCCCCCCACGGCATTCGGCACAAAAATCATTGGGGGTATCGTGTCAATAGAATATCCCAAAGAGCTGGTAAAAGTTAACGGAAAATCAACCCCTGAGCTATAGCTTTTGAGGTCAAATTTCAAATTTCCGGCACTTAAATTTCCATACATATAGCCTTCCAAACTTTTGGAGGTGATAAATGAAATTTCCTTTTGGTTTGATGCACTTATTTTAACGTAGTCAAATCCGTTGTTCCATTGAGTGGTGGCACCACCGCTAAGCCCTTGAATAAGGTAAGACGTGAACAAACCACCTTGAGTGGCCGGCATTTCTACACGCCCGTCAGAAACCAAAAAGGTAATGTTTTCGGCATTGAATACATCGCCCAAATCTCGTTGTTTCGCAATAAAATCAGGTACAATTTGTGCATTTGCAGCATCTATCAGAATGAGTTTTTTATCTGCCTGCATGCTCGAAATCCAAGCCAATAGTTCACGATTTTTTATGGTGTCGGAGTGCAGAATAATGCCATTAAAATTTTGAGGACAATATCCGCTAAAGTAAAGGATAAAACAGTCGCCGGGTCGTGAGTTGGCAATAACTAAATCAAAAGATTTTTTCAACTCCTGTAAAGTTGCTTTTTCATTGACAAGCGATACCACAACTGAGGTGTCAAAAATGAGTTTCGACTTTGTTTTTAATAATTCGGCTATTGCCAAAGCATCATCATCGGCAGTAGTATAGCTGCCCAAAGCATCATTCACTCCCACCGAAACAATAAAAACAGTGCTGTTTTGATTTTGACTATTCAATTTTCGTTGAGCGGCATTTTGCATTTTTTGAAACATATCCTGCATCACCTCATTATCGAGCCAGTCATATTCATTTTTAATGGATTCAATGTCACTAATTTCGCTTTCTACATCGTCCAAATATTTACGACTTATGTCCCAAGCTTTTGTGTATCGCGACAACCCTTCCTGGTGGTTGCCCAATTTATAGTAGTTGTATCCGGCATATCGATAATACGACCGCAGTTTAAATTTGCTGAAATCTTTAATATCTTCGGCCAAAACAGATGCTTGGTCAAACTTGACGGCCGCATCCTGATATTTTTCGTTGTCACTCAGTTTTTTGCCTGTTTCATAGAGTTCTTTGGCCTCGATTAGGTTTTTAAAGTGATTATTCCACAAGTTCAGAAGGTATTTTTTCTCAGAGCTAAGCAACTCCGTTTCCCAACCATTTTCGATAAAAAAATCCAAGTCAGCAATTAAGCCTTTCTCAAAAACGGCCTTTGATTCTATATGTTCCATGAGGTAGTCATATAGCTTTCGGGCTTTTGCATGTCGGTTGGTTAGCAGCATGCAATGAGCATAATTCATAATATATGTTGGGTTTGAGCTGTCTAGCAAATAGGCGGTTTGCAAATATTCTTCTGCCTTTGCAAATCGACCCATTTTTAGCATTGTCCAACCATAACTTCCATGCCCATCGGCATATTCTGGGGCACTATCTATGGCCACCTGATAATGTTTTAGAGCTTCGCCAAAGGCTTCTTTTTCGAGATAAACATGACCCAACTGCAAATGGGCATACCAGTAGTTGTCGTATTTTTTGATGATTTTTTCATAGTCTGATATCGATTTATCATAATTTTTAGCACTTGATGCAATCCAGGCTTCTATCATTTCGTAGTTATAGACTTGTGAGGTATTTTCATTTTGGGTAACGACATTTTTCCAAATACCTGTTAAACTGTCGGCTTGCGGGAATTGGTTTTGATTAACATAATCGTAGATAAGTTGGTTTATTTTGTCATAATCAAAACCGGCCACATCCAAATATCTACTTCTTGTTTCAAGCCAATTTTTCAACTCGTCAGTGGTAGAAATGCTCTTATATTCATCCAGCAAGTATCTGGCTTCATTATCTCCAGTGGGCGTGCTGTTTATAAGCCATGTGGCATACGTTTCGTCGATTCTATAATTGCCCCCCATATATTTTGCCGGAAAAGCTTTCACAAATCGCAAGAAGGCAGAGATGTCATCTCTTGTGCAAAGCAACATTGCATCAATGGTTCCGATATTTTTAAACGCTCCGTCGGCAATGGTTGAATTAATTTTAGAATACATTTCGGGGTCTTCTTTGATGCTTTTGGCTGTAGTTTGAACTACATCAACCATCATGTCTAAAATGGCATTTTCTGAGGCTTCCGAAATAATCTCTCCAATGGTGCCAATATTATACATCCCAATTTTGTAATCGTCGGTAAAAACGATATTGAGTTTGGCCATATCAAAAAGTAACCCTTTGTAAATTTTCTCTCGAACAAAAGTTTGAATAAAAATATGGTCTTTAGGTTGCAGTGTTATTCCTTTTTCTTTGGCCGTTTTGTCAATAACCACATAACCTTCAGAACGCCCATAATCTACTTTGGTAATAACAACTTGCCCGAAGTATGTATTTCCATTCTCGCTGTTTTTTCCACCCATATAGCTGGTGATAATGCTTGCCTTTTGACCCAATTTTATAGAGTCTCGAGTGCCGAGTTTAAAACTGAACCAAGTGGTGTCGAGAGCTGTTTTTAGCACTTTATCAATAGGAAAATGCACCATGACGGATTCCATTTTTTCAGAAGTAGCCCGCAAAAAACTACTTTGATATTTCAAACAGGAATCGTAAAAATATGATGCTTGTTGGCGGGCGTTGGAAGCCATAGCACCGTTTTTGGCTTTTGCATAGCTAATGGCAGCCCGATAAAACATTTGAGAAGCCGAACCATACGTGGATTCGGAAATTAAACCTTGACCACTGTAATAAAAAACTTCGCCAATGAAATTTCGATCGGCATTTTCGCCAAGATTACCTTCCAACTCAATAGCATCAGCAATTTGTTTAGCCCACTCTTTGAAGTCGCCCTCCGAATAGGCTTTCTTTGCTTTTGTAAATGCCTTACCGGCTTTTTCCGAATTTTGGGCGGATGCTGATAAACCAAGCAACAACGTGGCAACAACTAAGCAGATGGGTTTGCACATTCGAATCATTTAACCTATACCAAAAGTATCCAAAATTAGCTAAATTATTAATAAAGGATTAGAATAGTAAACGATAAAAAAGTATTCGGATTCAAAAAATTAATTTTGCCCCATGGAGTTACAACCCTTTTTTGACACAGTAGAAGATGCCATACGAACACTTGGTGTTGACCCCGAAATAACCCGATGCGAACAATCCGGACAATGGATTTTGCAACGCGGAGATGTGGAAATTTACATTGACGTGTGGCAACCCCAAACCCACAACCAATGGGAGTATTTTAGAGATGAAGAACCTGCAACCGTTTTTCAGGTGGTGGCTCCTGTTTGTTATTTGCCGGATAGCGAAGAAGAAAAGAAAGATTTTGTGAACGAGATTTTGCATATAAATCATCACCTTTTTTATGGCTGTTTCACCATAAATGAGCAAGAAAATATGGTGGCCATAAGCTTTAAAAGATTGATTGAGGGGATAAACAGAGTGGAGATGATAGAACCCATAGAGGCCATTGGTTTTTACGCCGAAAATTTCGGCAATTATTTTCCAACGAAATATTCTTTAAAAAAAATCGAAAAAAATTAAAAGTTTAGGCAACCTTTCAAATTTGGTTTTCATCTAAGCAACCAAAGAGAAAGAAAAAAATGAAGGCTTTGCATGGCAATAGGCAAACAAGATACGGAAAAGGAGCTGATAGAAAAATGTTTGCAGGGCAGTCATGCCGCTTTCAAAAATTTGTACGATAGATTATCAGGAAAAATGTACGCAGTAAGTTTACGATATATGCAGCAAACCGATGACGCACAAGATGTGTTGCAGGAAGCATTTATACGTATCTTTAAAAATCTTGGTAAATTCAAATTTATCGGTTCGTTTGAAGGGTGGTGCAGAAAAATTGTGGCCAATACAGCCATTGAAGCCATCCGAAAAAACGGTAGAATAAAAGAAGACAACTTTGAAATATTGCCCGAAATGCCTGTGGATGCCAAAAGCTTCGAAAGGCTTAAATACAATGATTTGATGAGTTTGGTGAAATCACTTCCAGATGGATACAGAAGTGTTTTTAACCTTTATGTATTAGACGGATATAGCCACAAAGAAATAGGAGAAATGCTTGGTATTAATGAAAACACAAGCAAAACCCAATTATTTAAAGCCCGATTGGCTTTGCAAAAAAAAGTGAAAGAACAGTTTGGAGAATAACAACAACATAGAGCAATTTGACGAGTTTTTCAAACATGCGTTTGAAAGCAGTAGCATAACACCTCCGCCAAGTGTTTGGCAAGGAGTTTCGAGTGCTACATCTTCTTTTGGCACCGCGACCACCACGAGTTCTTGGCTTGGCAAACTTGGCGTAATGAAGGCTGCGGCTTTGGTAACAGGGGTTTTAACTGCAATCACGGCGGGCGTTTTAATTTTAAGTAACAAAGCAGAAGAAACTCAAACAAATCAAATTGAAGCAGGGCAAACTACCAAGACAGAAAATGTTTTACCTACAAAAAATGATGCTAATACAGTTTTGGTGGAGGAAGCTGAAAAACCAACTTCACCAACAGATACAAAAGCCGATAATAGTACTAACCAAATTAATACGAACAATAGCAAGGGCAATGTCGGAGAGCCAAACCCTACGGTAGGTGTGGAACCCAAAAATGATTTGTCAAAAGCCAAAGAATCGTATCAGAAAAACCCTAAAACGAGCAACCAAACTACACAACCTTCTATTACTTGCAATACTTCAAAGTGCTGTATTAATCAAATAGTTGAATTAAAAACTAACCACCTTAAAGACGTTGTTTGGTACAGAGATGGAAAAGAAATTGGTAGCGTTGGAAGCATTACGGTTTTGATGGATAAACCTGGCAATGTTACCTTTTTGGCCAAAGGCCTGAATGACAATGGTTTGGAAGCCAAAGTCGAAAAAAGAATAGCTGTGTATGAGGCAAATGCAGCTTTTACACACCGTCAAACAAAGGGCCAAATGAGCCTTGAAGCTAAAGCCAATGCACTAAAAAGTCAATGGTTTAAAAACAATGTGTTGGTGGCCGAAAACGTTCCGAAAATTACCATTGAGGGAAAATCGAGTGAAACAGTAAAACTAACACATATCTTAACCAACGGAAGTGGCTGTGCTGATACAGCAGTTGAAACCATCACTTTTAATCCGTTTTGTGATGCAGAAGTTACCATTCCATACAACATTATTACTCCCCACGATATGGATGGGAAGAATGATAATTTTGAAATAAATCTGCCCGAAGTAGGATATTTTTACTTGGTAATATACAATTCGGCATTTCAAAAAGTGTATGAAAGCACCAATCAAAATGAGGTTTGGAACGGAAAAATGTTTAACTTGGGAGAACCTGTACCTATTGGCGAATACACATATACACTGGTTTATGGCTGCGACGGGGGTACAAACAAAATGGTGGGCAAATTGACAGTAAACTAATGACAAGAAAAAATTTGAAAAAAACAAAAAATAGCGATAATATAGCGAGCTTAATTTTTGAAGAGCTCGGTGGATTAACCCGATACACAATGTTTATGAAGATGAAACAACAAAAGTTTAAATTTTTTGGCTACTTAGTTATCCCAATTCTATTGCTCTTGGGTTCAGTTGATTTAGCCACGGCTCAGGTATGTAGCCCTGACTGGGTTCCGGGAAATGAGTGTGAAAACTCGGCGGTAAAGTTTCGTGCAAACTCGCCCGGTAGAAACACGTATTTGTGGAAATTTGGTGATCCCGCCAACTCATCCAGTACGGAAAGGGATCCTTTTTTTACGTATCCAAAAGCGGGAACCTACACGGTAACATTTTCGGCGGATGGTCCTGCGGGTCCTTGTAGTAAGACATTTAACATCACAATTAGGGAAAGTCCGATTGCCCGTCCGTTTTTGATAAAATCAAAACAACAGTGTTTTAACGGTAATGAGTTTTGTTTCATAGACAGTAGTACGGCGGCTTCAGGAAGTAGTATAAAGAATATAATATATCTTTTTAGCGATGGTGCACGATACAGTTTCGTTAGTTCGATTTATGGTGACACCCTCTGTCACAGCATCGTTGATAAAAAGGGTGGGTGGTTTAATTTGAAAGTGGAGATAGAAGATGCTAACGGCTGTATTACGGAGCATTACGTAAATAATGCATTTAGAGTATTCCCGCACCTTGGCGTGGAAATGAGCAGTAACTCTCCAACAAAATGTGATTCTACGGAAGCCACCATTACAAACAAAACGTATGCTAACTGGCAAGATTCGCAAGATGTAATAGGCTTAAAAGACATTGCCAAGTTTACTTATGATTTTGGTGACGGCACCCAAGTGGTGGGCGACTCGGTTACAAATACACAATGGTGGACCGGTAAAAATGATGATGGTATTCTGAAAAAATGGTACTATAAAAATGGAACATTCAACGCAAAATTGACCGTGGAGTCAAGATTTGGTTGTACAGAATCATTTACTTACAAAGCTGCGGCTACCAATATTTATCTACGTCCGGTTATTTTGGCTGATTTCGATTCATCGTGTACGGATAACCCAACCGTTAATTTCAGTTTGAAAGACGGCCCAGTAGCTGGGGGTAAATTTTTGTGGAACTTTGGTGATCCACCATCAGGGCCAAACAACTTCGACAATAAGTCATGGACTCCCAAACACAGCTATGGTGCGGGTCCTTGGATGATTTCTATCAATATTGTGGCCGGACCTTGCGACATCATGGCGTTTGATACCATCACAAAATATGGGCCATCTTCAGCTATCGGGGTTGCATTCGACCAAATCTTGGAAAAAGAAAAATATCAGTGCATAATTCGCGATAGTGTTCACTTTAAGAATCATTCATCTTGGTATCACGATGATGCCAATTATTGGGATGAGGACAGTACGCTTATATTCTATCTTCAAGCGTTTTCGGTGCAAAAACATAAAGTAACACAGATTGACAGTATTTTTTACTATGCCAATAAGGTAAATGGTACGAACAAGGATACGTTGAAGAAAAAATATGCCTTAACCGATGTAATCAGCCTAAACGGATATACAATTTACTTTGATGCAACAAAAGATTCGTTGATGATTATAAATCCAAGCAACGACACTTCGGCTTTTAGTAAAACGTTAGCTGGTTTGGGTGCAAAAAGACGTTATGTATTCAACTATAAAGAGGCAACAAGAACGGGCAATCAAAAAGCAATTCCTGATCCGCCAAATACCGATTACCGATTTAAGGATCATGTTTTGAGGCTTTGGACGTTGGGAGATAATTTTGCTTCGCAGTGTACCACAGATACAAAGGCCAATAAAAACGTAAATCTTAACTGTAATTTCACGCGTGATTCGTTGCCGGTTCACTGGTACACACCTTGGGATGAAATTTACAAATACCAAAACAATGGTCAGTTTTATCTAACCCCTGCCACTCAGACAAGATTTAGTAGAAATTCGAGAAAGTGTTTCCAAGTTTCCGTTTATCCCGCAGATACCGTTAAATTCCCTCAAACAGTGGTACTTTTTGTTCCGTTTGATTCTACTGCCACGTTTAATATTCCATATACCGATTCATTTGGAAATGCCAAAACGGATGTGGTTACCATAGTCGGAGGAAAGATTTATCCGCAAGATACATTCAGGGATAATTACCGATTAAAAGTGTGGAGACCGAATAGTGTTTATAAGGGAAGTGTTATCAACACAGTTATTTGGGAAGACCAAAACTACTGGATACCTGGCGGAACAACGATTAAAATTAAAAACCTTAAGAATGGAAATATTCGTACTGCCAGTGGTCCAAAATTGGAAAAAATCAAAAAGGATGAGCAGTTTGAGGTAAAAACCGGAGATTCAATCTTATCAAGAAGTTTGATGAAGATAAATGCAGAAAGAGTGGTAATAGCTGCTGCCAGCACCATACTGGTTGATACTGTAATAAATGGCGTTGCCACTACTGTCACTCGTTCAGCGATAATTATAGACTCAGCATATCATAGAGATGCATTTTTCAAAACCAATGGACAATGTAACACAGTAACACTTTGGCATAAAGACACCGTTCATCCAGATAGATGCGAACACTCTGCTACCGACAACCTGGCTTTATTGCCTCCAAACGCAAAAGGATTGAAATGGGAATCTGGAGTTCCTTGTCCGGCAGATGGAAATAAATTGAATTATTATTTGCAATTTAGCATGGATGACACTAAACCCGGTTGTTCGCAACAATGGTTTGAAGTTAACTACGACTCTTTGACAGGGCCTACAAACTGGTTAAACTACAAATCAGGTAGTGTTTTAGCTCCTCCTCCTCCAGGTAGCCCAATACCCTTTGTGCTTCCTTATGATATTATTGGAACATGGGGCAACAAGTTTACAAAGGTTTATACTGCCGGTGAGGTAGGCAGCGATCCAAGTAAACGGCCAAATGGTTCATTTACCATTGGTTTAGTAGTTGGAAACGGACCCCCAAAATTTAATGCTGCTGGGCAACCCATTGCTCCGGAATGTACTGACACGGCTTGGTATAGCGATATGTTTAGATATATGTTTATGGATGCCGCTTTCGATATACTTATTCCACAAAACAAACCGCGTGCTATTTGTGCCGGAGAAACTGCCTACTTCCGATTGGTTAATCCGATTCAAGACAGCATTGCCTTATTGAGATGGAACTGGGGATACCCAACACGAACATCTGGATACTACGAGCAATTTGTATATTTTGCTCCATACAAAGGTCCACAAGCCGGACGAAATGATGCAAATGCAACAGGATGGGACAAATCCAAAAAATGGTTGTACAACTACGTTGTCCGCCATGATGTGGATGAGCTATTTGGTGATGTGTTGATTGACACCATAGTTACGCGTATCTACAGAAAGTGGGATGTAAAAGTAAACACCTATGCGGCAGATAAAATTTTGGTTGACCTATTAAAAAGCCTGAATTTGGAAATTGAGGATGTGAAGGATGATTTACCTTATATGTTGGGCGATGGAACATTTGGATGTATCGACACCACAGGCCTTAGCGAATATTTTGTATTTGGCAAAATAGGCATAGCAAAGGATGTTTATACTGATGGTCAATACAAATATCACTATACCGATGCGAGTCACACCAATAAGGAAATCGTTGAAGAAATATTCCACTTTAGGGACTCTTCGCTGCAAGGATATGATACATTGGTTGCTCCTTATGATTTGGTTGGAACCGACACTATTTTCAAACGAGGCTCTGTAATACCGGGGGTTTATAAATTCAAATATGTTCATCCGGAAGTTAGACTGAACTTCTGCGACCCCACAAAACGCGATACCTTCTGGGTGCGGTCAAACGGACCAATGACCCCGAATCTTTTCCTTAACAACAATGTGGGTTGTGAAAAATCAGACGCCAAGTTGTTAAACGTGGGTTACTTAAACCAATTTAGGTTAGCATCTGAAGCGGTTTGTGCCGGAATGGAGCATTTCCTATATGATAGTATTAGGTACTGGCAGTATGGTGATGATGCCTTCCCTGATTATTACCCAATCGATCCACGTAAATTTTGGGATGATGGTATTCGATATTCACAAAATAAAGAAATCAAGGAAATTGACTGGAACTATGGCGATTCGGTAAAAGAATTTGATAGAAGCTTAAAATTCTTCCATACCTATGATGAGCCTGGTGAGTATTTGGTGGCTATTGCCATGAAAGATTCCATTGGTTGTAAAGACACAGCCTTTGTTACGGCCTTTGTTACCAAGGTGAAAGCCAATTTTGAAACCAATCAGGCAGCTGGGGGCGACCCATGTGACGGTATCATTTCATTCTATGATTCAACTGTCGTATTCGACCCATGTAGAGGAAGAGACACCTGTCCGAATGGTGTATATGATCCGTGCGACTATGTGGTTGCGTGGGATTGGAATTTTGGTGACGGATCAAAAAGAAGCGTTCTACAAAATCCTTCGCATGACTATACATCCAGTGGATGGTTTACTGTAAAACTGGTGGTTCACACCCTCTTAGGCTGTTCAGACACAGTCGAAAAGCAAATATTTATTGCCGGGCCACAACCGCGATTTGAGTTTAGCAATCCAAACAACCCATGGGGTGAGGATTCAATAATTATATGTAAAGGAGACAGGGTTTCTCTTAATAATATTAGCAACGACCCAATGTTCGACCCATCATGGATTCTTTATTGGGGTGATGGAAAAATAGGTTCCACTAATGATATTAATAATGTGTTTTCACATGCCTACGACACCGTAGGAACATTCTATTTGTCACTATATATGGAGGATAAAACAGCTACTTCAAACGTGAAGTGTAATAGAATTTTCCCTGATACCAGCACAAAAGATGGCAAAATACCAAGAAAGATAAAGGTTATAGTTCAACCATTGAGTCCTGCTGTTTTGGATATATCTGATACAATTGTGTGTATAGATCAGTTGGTAACATTTACTGACAAATCAGATAGTTCTTTATACCAATATCGACAGTTCTCCTTTGGTGACGGTGATACTACGACAGTTTCAAACCCAAAGATAGATGCAAATCATGCTTATAGTGCTGTAGGAACGTATAAGGTTGTATTAATACCAAATTACGACTTGCCACCTGGAGACTTTACACCAAAATGTATTGGCACCGATAGCGGATTTGTTACGGTAGAGACAGTGAAAGCTGATTTTGACACAACCCGTACTCCAGATAAACACGGATTTGTATTCAAGAATACATCTGTAAATGGTAAAACATTCACTTGGATTGTTGAGGGTCAGAATAAAACAATATTCACTGTTGACATGAATGATATGAGCGATTATGAATACAACTGGGGCGAATCACTTGGTAAATTTGAGGTTTGTTTGGTAGCGATTAGCGAGATAGGTTGTCCGGACACAACTTGTAAAATTGTGGACAACAGCTTTATTATTGATTTACAACTTTACAACGTATTTACTCCAAGTAAAGATGGCGACGGCGATGGGCTTAATGACGTTTTCGTAGTAGATGCTCTTGGTTGGGAAGAGTTTGAAATGAGCATTTACAACAGATGGGGCGAGTTGGTTTACAAAACCGCTGATCCTAACATTGGTTGGGATGGAACGGTAATGAATAAAGGAACTAAATGTCCTGCGGGTACTTACTTCTATGTGGTAAACTACAAATTAGAAAACCGCGATGAAAACGATGGAGGTAAAAACCGAAGCGGTACGGTTACCTTAATCTGGGAACAATAGATTTTAATTGAATAAATGCAAAGTCCCGAATGCGAAAGTGTTCGGGACTTTTTTGTTATTGAAATATGTATCTTTGTCACCGTTATCAAGAAAGACGGAGGGAATAGGTCCTGTGAAGTCTTGGCAACCTGTAAAACAAGGTGCTACATCCTATTCGCTAAGGAGCGAAAAAGATAATTTCGACAACACAATTGTTTTTCTTGGATAACATATTAATATGAACGAGAAGAATAAAATCTTAAAACTGAGTGGTTTAGAACCATTAAACGTTACAAACCAATTGAACTTTGTAAACATTGGAGAAAGAACCAATGTAACTGGCTCACGAAAATTTGCCCGACTAATATTAAATAATGAATTTGATGAGGCACTTTCTGTTGCACGGCAACAAGTAGAAAACGGGGCTCAAATTATTGATATAAACATGGATGAAGGAATGCTTGACGGCAAGGCATCCATGATAAAATTTCTTAACCTTATTGCCTCCGAACCCGACATCAGTAAGGTTCCAGTAATGATAGATTCTTCCAAATGGGAAATTATTGAAGCTGGTTTGCAATGTCTTCAGGGAAAGGGTATTGTAAATTCCATTAGCTTAAAAGATGGCGAGGCGGAATTCATTGCAAGAGCAAAAAAAATTAAGAAATACGGTGCGGCCACTGTGGTTATGGCATTTGATGAAACCGGCCAAGCCGACAACTTTGAAAGGCGGATAGAAATTTGCCAACGCAGTTACGACATTCTGGTAAATAAGGTTGGTTTTCCTTCTCAAGACATCATTTTTGACCCCAATATTTTGGCCATTGCCACCGGAATGGAAGAACACAACAACTATGCAATTGACTTTATTGAGGCTACTAAATGGATTAAAACCAATTTGCCAAATGCCTTGGTAAGTGGTGGCGTAAGCAACATTTCTTTTTCATTTAGGGGCAACGATACGGTGCGAGAAGCTATTCACTCCGTTTTCCTTTATTATGCCATAAAAGCCGGAATGGATATGGGAATAGTGAATGCCGGAATGGTTGAGGTGTATGACGAGATTCCAAAAGATTTGTTGGAAAGAGTGGAAGATGTGGTTTTAAACAGACGGCCGGATGCCACCGAAAGACTAATCGAATTTGCCGAAACGGTAAAGCAGAAAGGAAAAATCATTCAGAAGGATGATGAGTGGAGAAAACAATCGGTTGAAGAACGGCTAAAACATGCCCTCATAAAAGGAAATACTGATTTTATTGATGCCGATACAGAAGAGGCAAGGACAAAACTTTCATCGCCATTAAAAGTGATTGAAGGACCTCTGATGGATGGTATGAATGTGGTGGGTGATTTGTTTGGTTCGGGTAAAATGTTCTTGCCACAGGTGGTAAAATCGGCGAGAGTAATGAAAAAATCAGTGGCCTATCTTATGCCGTTTTTAGAGGCTGAGAAGCAACAAGGCGAAACCCGTGGCAAAATATTGTTAGCCACTGTAAAAGGCGATGTACATGACATTGGAAAGAATATTGTTGGTGTAGTTTTGGCTTGCAACAACTATGAGATTGTTGATCTCGGGGTAATGGTGCCGGCAGATAAAATTTTGCAAATGGCCAAAGAAATTAATGCCGACATCATCGGATTAAGCGGCTTGATAACACCCAGTTTGGACGAAATGGTGCATGTGGCAGAAGAGATGCAACGCCAAAATTTTACAAAGCCATTGCTCATTGGTGGTGCAACGACATCGCGAGTACACACAGCCGTTAAGATTGCCCCTAAATACAAAAATGCTGTTATTCATGTAATTGATGCTTCCAAAAGTGTTCCTATTGTGGGTAGCTTGTTGTCGAAAGATTTGGGGAAAGAAACAATTGAAAAATACAAAACCGAATACATTGCATTGGCTCAAGAACACGGCAGACGGCAGGCGACCAAAGAAATACTAACATTTGAAAAGGCTTTTGAAAATCGGTTAAAATTAGATTGGGAGAATTTTGAATCAAAGATTCCTCAACAACAGGGTGTTGAAACCCATAGTCCATCGCTTGAAACACTGAGAAATTATATAGATTGGACTCCTTTTTTTCAGGCTTGGGAGCTTGCCGGTCGGTTTCCACAAATATTGAGTGATGAGGTTGTTGGCAACGAAGCAACAAAACTTTATAACGAAGCACAAGAGATGTTGAACCTTATTATTAATGAAAAACAGTTCATAGCCAAAGGTGTTTCCGGTTTGTTCACAGCCCATTCTGATGGGCACAATATTCATTTGCCAAACGAAAAAATAACGTTCAACTTTTTGCGGCAGCAACGAAAAATGGCAGATGGAATACCAAATATTTCGTTGGCCGATTTTGTGGCTCCAAAGGGAAAGAATGATTCTATGGGTTGCTTTGCGGTTTCCATACATGGTGCGGAAGAAATGGCCAAACATTTTGAAGAGGACCACGACGATTATAAAGCTATAATGACCAAAGTGCTTGCCGATAGATTGGTAGAGGCATTTGCCGAATATTTGCATGAAAATGTAAGAAAAATTGGGTGGGGGTACGACCAAACGGAGAATTTGGAAAACGTTGATTTGATTCGAGAAAAATATATTGGAATACGTCCGGCACCAGGCTATCCAGCCTGCCCCGACCATACGGAAAAAGGAAAAATTTGGAAATTATTAGAAGTAGAAAAAAATACGGGAATGACCCTCACGGAGAGCTTTGCAATGCATCCTGCTGCCTCCGTTTCCGGTTTTTATTTTAGCCATCCAAAAAGTAAATATTTTGCTGTGGGTAGAATTGGAAATGACCAATTGCAGCATTACACGGAGCAAAAAAATGCCACAATTGAGGAAGTGGAAAAATGGCTAAGCCCCAATTTATAGGTATGTCTAAAAAGTCTTTATTTTGGGAAAAATGAAACTTTGGGGAACACTTTCAATGTTATTGGTTTTTGGATGTTTTTTTAACAGAGGCCCCAAAACCTCTCAAAATACGGCAGTTTCTGACAAACAAATGCAAAAGGTGTTTAATGAAATAAAAACACCCTATAAATATGGCATGATATTGATTCATGAAGACACTTCGAATATGATAGATTGCCCAACCATTTTCAGAAAAGATAGTCTTTGGTATATGACGTTTTTAACTTTTAACGGAAGAGGTTACGAGACGTGTCTTGCCAAAAGTGAAGACCTATTACATTGGGAGCAATTAGGAAAAATTCTTCCTTTTATGAGCGAAAAACGGTGGGATTGGAATCAGGCGGCTGGCTATCCGGCGTTGGTTGATCATACATGGGGTGGAAACTATGGGTTGCAACAATTTGAGAACAAATATTGGATGTCTTATTTTGGCAGCAACAGTGAGGGTTACGAACGTGGTTTGCTTTCAATTGGTATGTCGTTTACCGATAAAAATCCCACGGAACCTCATGGTTGGCAACGGTTAGAAAATCCTATTATGACCACCCGAGATAGTACAACAGGATATTGGGAAAACAAAAAGTTGTACAAAAGCAGCATAATTTGGGATAGGGAAAATATTACAGGAAAACCATTTGTGATGTACTACAATGCTGTGGGTGATACATCCTCAAAAATAAATTGGGTGGAGCGTATTGGAATGGCCGTTTCGGATGATATGATACATTGGGAGCGATATAAAAACAACCCCATTTTGCAACACGAAACAGGACTCACCGGTGATGGCGTTGTACAAAAAATGGGAGATTTGTATGTTATGTTTTATTATGGGGCTTTTTGGCCTGCTGAGCGAAAAGATGCTTTCAATCGTTTTGCTTGTTCTTTTGATTTGGTTCATTGGACAGACTGGAAAGGCGAAGATTTGATAAAGCCATCAGAAGACTATGATATAAAATATGCTCACAAGCCGTGTGTTATAAAATGGAACGGAGTGGTTTATCATTTTTATTGTGCCGTAAATGAGAAGGAACAGCGGGGTTTGGCCGTGGCTACTTCAAAAGATTTAGGAAAAAGTAACTTGCATTTTGTGCCGATAAAAAACAAACTCAAAAGATAATTATTGCATTTTAACTGGTGGTTCAAAGACAAAATGTTCTTCCTTTTCGTCCTTTTTAATTTTTACAAATTTTGTATTCAAATTCTTGACATCATCAAAAATAACAGCTGGTCTATAATCGGTATGCCTTATTTTTAAACGCACATTTTCTAAAACTAAACCATCAATATGTCTAAAATAAAAGCCCCAAGCAGGCAGCTCTCCAAACATTGAAAATTCGGGGTATTCTTCTATTTTTTCTGGCACATCTTTTAATCGCCAAGCAGGAATATTTGCATACGAAGCATTGCCTCTACCGGGATAGGTAATAGAGATGTTTCGCAAAACTACATTTTCAACCATTCCACCCGGAATACCAGAGACCGATGCAGGGAAAACATTGTGAAAAAAAGGTAGAGCGGGGCCTGGAAGCGGGTAATAGTAGTCTGGTTGTTCAAACGGAATTTCAGCTTTCACATGTTCAATTAAAATGTTTCGCAGTGTTCCAATCGGGTTGTTATACTTACCGCGATGATTAAGTTTTATAAAAATTGCATTTCCAGTGTTTTTGGCTTTAATGTTTCGCACGGTAATGTTTTCAACCAATCCTCCTTCCCAATTTTCGATGGCAATAGCCGAGCGATACGTGTCGTAAATAAAAATGTTTTCGATTAAAAAATTAGTAAAACCGCCATAAGATGAGGTACCAAGTTTTACCGCACTTGCACTCGACCGAACTTTGCAATTGGCCACATAAACACTATCGCAACGGGTGTTTATATTATTTCTGATGTATGATTTGAAACAAATTCCATCATCCGAAACATCAAAAAAACTATTCGTAATCTTCACATTTTGGCAATCTACTATATCAATTCCATCGTTATTCCAGTAGGTATTACTCAATACTCTTATGTTGTTTATAGTGAGATGTTTACACATATCATAACACTGCAACCAACTTGAGCCATTTTGTATGGTTATGCCTTCAATTCGAACATTTTTACAATTTACGAATTGAATTATTTGCGGTCGAACATGTGCAACAGGACGTTTTTCTTGCAACTGATAAAGCGAAGAGTCGAGCATACCTCTATAAAAAAGACTGTCGAGATAATGGGCAATAGCAGCACCACTCCCATCAATTGTTCCCTCACCGGTAATTGAGATATTTTCAGCATCTTTAGCAATAATTAACGATTTCCATTTGTTGGTGGCCGTTGTATTTGAAACCCATTTTAACTCATTCATATTTTGAGTTGATTTTAACATAGCCCCTTTTTCGAGGTGCAGTTCCACACCCGATTTTAAAAAAATGGTACCCACAGTATGCGTCCCTTTTGGGATAATAACTTTACCCTGACCAATGGAATGCAAACTGTCGATGCATTGTTGAATATGTTGAGTGGAAAAGAATTTTGCTTTGTCGGCAAAACAATTAAGCGAAAACAACAGAAAAAGGAAGCCCGAAATACACTTTGAAAACATACAAACAATATTAATTATTTTTGTTTCGAGTGAAAAAAGGATTATCAATAAAATACGCACGAATAATCGGTTTTATAGCCGTAATTACCTTTTGGGGGTGTCAAAACCAAAAGCAAAATTGCTCCACCCCTGAAGAAACCTTCAACAAACCATTAGCCGAAGTAGTAGGAGTTAAAGCCCTTTTGGCAAGCCGATTTAAGAATTTGGACGAATTGAAAAAGGTGGTGAAAATTGAGTATTTGAGGGGAGGAGAATCAGCTATGTACAAATTACCTGCTGTAAAATTGAAATATGGAAATGATACAAAAAAAAATCACATTCAATTTGTATTTGAAAATGGGATATCTCAAGGTGATATAATAAAAGCAAAAGAAGGAGATTTTGCTTTAAGAGTCAGATTTGCCCATCAATCTCCTATTGCAATTGCAATAAGGGAAGAACTCAATATGGTAAATAAGCTTGCTCGAAGACGACCAAGTTTATTTGGGGAAGGAGATATAGCCTTCTATGATTTGGCATTAAAATCTGTCGCAAACATTTCAAATCCTAATTTGGCGTTTAAGACAGAAGCGGATAGTCTTGAAAAAGGATACACTAATACATTCAACCACTTCACAGCACAAGCCTTGATTACAACCTTATGTTCTGATACGGTTGCAGACTTCGTTGGGAATGTTCATGAGAGATATTATATGCCGGAGCTTTTGACTGGAGAATTTACGGAGCAACAAATTGTTGACCCCAATATCAATCCAGTTGACAATTACGTTGATTTATTTAACAACGAACTAGGGCAAATTTTAGGAAAATACTTAAAATCAAAATACACTATTTCCAAAGAAACATATTGGACACCTTATCTTCTAACAAACTATTTAAATGATGTTCAGAGCTATTATGCATGGTCATTTAATGTCTCATTTTATCCTTTTAAACCGCATGATGACTTGATTGCCAAGTTTACCGCAAAGATCAACCGAGTTTCCCAGGGGATGTCTTTTTCAGATTACTGAAACGTTTTTGGTACAAGAAAATATTTAAACAATCTTTCTTTTTCAGGGCCAGAAGAATCTGTTCGAATTTGATACTCTTGTTGGATTTGTTCACTATTAGAAATTTCCCATTTGCATAAATCCTCTAACCAAGATTTATTAACTTGGATTTCGTTCAAAATAGCACTGAAAATGTTGGAATGAGATATATCGGCGTTTATGATTGATGAGGATGAAAGATCTGTTTTGTCAAAATTGACCATTTTCAATTTAGACCAATCCAAGTTAGCCCCTTTAAGTTGGGCATAACTAAAGTTTGAATAATTAAGATTTGAAAAAGAGGCCTTTGCTAAAGAAACATTAGAGAAAGTAAAATTTGTATTTTCACTTTCTGCAGCGTTCATATTACAACCAATTAGGCTCGAATATTCTAAATTAGACCACGACAAAATGCACCGATTCATATTTGAAGAGTCAAATACACTTTGTCGAAGATTCGCCCCCCATATATTGGCTTCTTTAAGGTTACTTCCGCTCAAATTTACCTCATCCATTTCTGCACTTTTCAAATAACTATTGCTCAAATCAATGCCGCTTAGATCCATTTTTTGAAGGTTGGCTCTTGGTAAATAGGCTTGAGCGAAAGACACTTTTTGCTTGATTTTCTTGAAGCTATTGCTATCCAAATTCATCATCAAAATGGCCAAAAGTAGCTGACCTTTTTCAGGACTGTAGCTTTTTTCGGTTAGGCTATCTCCATCAAATTGGCGACTTGGTTTTAAAGTTGCCGTCAAAGCAGAAATTCTCTCGATTGCGTGGTCGGAAATTATTTTACCATTGCCAGATTCAAGCCTTAACTGATTTATAATTTCATTTAGAATCACGGCCTGATTTTGACTTGTTATAGAATCGGAAATTGCTTGTAAATCGGTGGCTCTTTTTTCGCTTTGTTGGGCATTTAGTTGTAGCATTTTGTTTTTGGTCAACAGGGTAATAAACAATGCCGAAAATGCAATCAGACCAACAACAGCCCATTTTTTGGGATTACTTATCCAAAGTTTAGAACCTACTTTATTCAACAAAAAGTAGCATAAAACAATTGCTGATGCAGTAACAAAACCAATCCAAAAGTTGTATTTTTCATCAATGTATGGTAGCCGCAAATAGCCAAGAGCAAAACCTACCACAAGGCACACCAACACAACAAATATTCGGATAATAAGCCGTTTCACGCTGTAAAAATAGCATTTGAGGCATATTGTTCAAGTCAAAGATTAATACATAAAATTGATTTTTTCTATTTTTACACCATGAACGCATTAAGCAAAGCACTTTTTATCTCTATTTTATTGGTTGAATTGGTGGCTTGTAAAACCACAACTCCCACCACAACAACTACTCAAAACCAATTTTATCCAACCTCAAAACCTTGCACCCGATGGTGGTGGTTTGCTACCGAAATAAAGAAAGAAGACATCAAATATCAACTTGATTGGGCTAAGAAAAACAATTTTGGTGGTGTTGAAGTTGCCTGGGTTTATCCATTGTATCGCTACAAAGATTTGTATTCTATTCGTCAAAACCGGCACTACCAAAAAGACACCACAGCACAAAAATGGCTTAGCCCCGAGTGGTCGGAGATAGTGGCATACACAAAATTGTATGCCGATTCTATTGGCCTTGCTTGTGATTTTACATTTGGAAGTGCATGGCCTGTGGCCGGAAGCAACATTGATGTGGCACACTCCACCCAAATTTACGGAGATACCTCTTTTCGACAAACGCTGACTTTTGCATGGACTTGGCCTGAAAATCAATTAGTGATAAATCATTTGGATAAAGAGGCTTTTGAACTGTTTGCGAACCCGATAGAAAACGCCATGAAAGATGCCCTTAAAGGCTCAAAATCGGCACTTTTCACTGACTCGTGGGAGATAAAATTAAACTTTACGAACAAAATTTGGACGCCGGGTTTTGATTCTACTTTTCAGCAAAAGTTTGGATACGATATTATCCCATACATGGAGCAAAATTTGGATTCATTCCCAGATGTGCGGTATGACTACATGCTACATTTGGAAGATTATGTAACCAATGGTTTTTACAAACCTTATGTAGATAAATGTGCAGAAATGGGGGCTTGGAGTCGCGTGCAATGTTTGGCAGCTCCTGCAGATATAATGACTCTTTATGGCATGGTTGACATTCCGGAGTCGGAAGCCATGTTGAATAATCCAAATTTTTCAAGAATTGTCAGCTCGGCTGCTTGTTTGGCCTCTAAACCTGTGGTGTCGAGTGAGACATTTACCTGTATGTATGGGTTTCATGATACCTACCTCAGAGAGGAACAAACTGCTGACCTTAAGATTGTAGCTGATGCTCTTTTTGCACAAGGTGTAAACCAACATTTTTATCACGGAATGCCTTATAACCCAAAGGGTTGCGACTCGTTTCAGTTTTTTGCCACCACCTATTTTGGACCCGGCGGAAGCCTTGAACCTGAATTACCTCAATTCAATAGTTATATGGAAAAAGTTTCGGGCATCATGCAAAAGGGTACAACATATAGTGAGGTTGCTGTGTATTTGCCATACGAAGATGCTGTAATGAAAGGAGCTTTGCCGCCCGAAAAACGCCGGGTGTGGGTATGGGGTGAATATGAACTTCGATATATCTATCCAAACGCCGAGCTGGAAGGCTATCATCCATTATGGGTAAACCGCACTTTTTTGGATGATGCAGAAGTAAAAAATGGAAAACTTATCGTTGGTGATGCTCAGTTTTCTGTTTTGTATATTGATGTTAATTATATGGATATTAGAGCATTAAGCCGAATTTTAGAACTTGCTCAAAAAGGCTTGCCCATTTGCTTAAAAAAATTGCCTGCCCAGCCAGGACATAACAAATCAATGGAATTTGATGTGTTCCTTCACGAATTAAAAATGCAGAAAAATGTATCAGAAAACTTTTCGGAGGTAATAAAAAGCAAACCACTTATTGAAGGAGATACATTGCCGGCCTATTGGTGCCGAAAGGAGAAAGACGGAACCCTGCATTTGTTTTTGGCACAAAAAATATCCAAAAATTTGGAGTACCCAATATATTCAGGCATGTCGTATATGAATCAGTCCGACTCAGTTGAACTCATTATCAACGCCAACGGTAAGTCAATTCATCAAGTTTTTGAGTTTAAACCCTATCAAAGTTTGATGATTAAAATAGATCCTAAAGGCAACTGGACATTTGAGGACATTACATTTGTACCAAAAGACCCTATTATCAGGCCGCGAGTAAAGCAAAAATCTTATTTTTAAAAAGCACTATTAAGTGCTTTTAGTTTTTGCTGAATGGCCTTGTCCGCATTTTGAATTTCATTCAAAAGTTGGTCAAAATCCTCGGGTTTCGGTCGATTTTCTTTTTTGTACTTTTCAAGCTGTTGTTGACTTATATGAATTTTTAATGCTAAAAATTTCTGTTCGTGTTCCGTTTTCTGTTTTTCAAGTATCGATTGTTTTGTTTGCAAATCAGTTTCAGATTTTTCATGTTCGTTTTTCTTCTTTTGAATAAACAGATTGGTTTTTTGTGATATACTCGAGTCCGAAATTTGTTTTATAGACACTATGGCAGCCGACCAATATCTCGCAAAAAAGCCATTGTATTCATTAGCCGAACTCAGTGTTTTAGAGATATTTTTATCCAAATTTTCCAATGTAGAGTTTAGCTTTTTAAGTTCGTCATCCTCAGAAAGTGCTTCTTGATATAGTTGCTCAATAATGTTTGAACCTCGGGAGTCGTATTTGCTATATGAGCCATTGCACATTGTTAAAAATGTAGAAACTAGAACTAAAAAGGGGAAGAGGGATTTTTTCATATTCTTTTTCTTTTTTTATTCGAATGTCGGCCTTTAGGGTTTTTCTAAAAACAAAAAGTGAGTTATCGCACGTGCCACCTTAGTTTGCGTTCTGCAATTTGGCTTTTAAATTATTTACCTTTGTTTGGCAACTTTCATTAGGCACAAGTTTGAAACGGTTAATAATTTTGGTTATTTGTTTTTGTAAGGCAATTCTGCTGTTTGCACAAGTGGGCAATATTGCCGAACTCGAAATAAAGCAGGCCGATGAAGCCAAAATGTATGACCTTATAAATCAATCGAATAGAAACATTTCTTCAGACCCAAACAAAGCATTGTCAGAAATTGAGGAGGCATTAAAACTCAGTTTTAAAAATAAAAATAAACGAGGCGAAGTATTTTGTTACCAATCGCTGGGAGCCATTTATTTTCAAAAAAAGAACTACGAACAGGCAGCATCATATTATCAAAAGGCCAAAGATGGTTTTAAAGCAATTGGTGACAATTCGGGCTATTATACCTCAATAAAAATGCTTGCAGCCGCTTACGAAGGTGCCAAAAAATACCCCCAAGCGATTGCCGAATACCGCGAATTTTTATCACTTGCCCAGCAAAAACAGAGTGCAACCGATGAACGTTTGGCAAAAGAAAACTTAGCCAGAGTACTTTTTAACAATAAACAATATACCGAGGCAAATGCATTTTATCAGCAGCTTTTGGTTTCGTTTAGAAGTGCGAACCAAGAAACAAAAGTTTCGGAGATGTATGAGCTTATCGGGAAATGTTATGCAGGCCAAAACGACACTGCTCAAGCACTAAAATATTTTGGGTTGGCCGGCATAGTGGCCGATAATTATGGCAATGAAACCGATCAAAGTGTATCTTGGCAAAACGTTGGTCGTTCATACAACAGCATTGGCGAGTATGACAAGAGCAATGAATACGAAAAACGTGCTAAAAAAATTAATCAAAAAAACGGCGACAATCAACGGGTTTTGGATAACAACAGCAATATTGCTGGCAACTATTTGTTTATGAACAAAGCCAACGAAGCCATTCCGTTTTTGCAAGAAAATCTTGTTTTATCAAATCAAACCGGGCAGATAAAAAGCACTGGAGAAACACACAAAGCCCTTTCGGAAGCCTACGCCAAACTGGGTAAATTTGAACAAGCAAAGGCAAGTTTTGACCAATACAGGCAGGTTCAAGAACAACTATTGGCCGAAAAAGAATCGCAATTGCAAGATTTGGTCAACCAAAACTCCCAATTTTCGGACAAAGAAAACCAAATAGCCTTATTGATAAAAGACAAGGAATTAGACGAAAAGCAAATTTCGCTTTTGCAAAAAGAAAGCAATTTAAAAGCAGAAAATGCACGTCAACAGAAACGAATAAACTACATTTTGGCGGCTCTATTGGTGTTGATGCTTTTGGGTTTAGTTATGCTATACCGTAGCACAAAGCAAAAACAAATTGCCAATAAACTATTGTCTATCAGGTCGTTGAGAAGTCAAATGAATCCTCATTTTATTTTTAATTCGCTCAATTCGGTTAATAGTTTTATATCAAAAAGTGATGACAGAAGTGCCAACAAATACTTGTCTGAATTTGCCAGACTGATGAGAACGGTTTTGGAACACAGCAAGAAAGATTTTGTACTACTATCTGCTGAATTGGAAGTTTTGGAGCGTTATTTAAACTTGGAACACTTGCGATTTAAAGACCATTTCGACTACGTTTTTGAAGTGGATGAAAATCTAGAAATTGATAGACTTTTGATTCCGCCTATGATGGTGCAACCTTATATTGAAAATGCGATATGGCATGGGCTTCGATATAAGGAAGAAAAGGGAATGTTAGCCGTTAAATTTTGGAAGAAAAACAATGCCGTTTTAATTGAAATAAAGGACAACGGAATTGGTAGAAAAAGGAGTGAAGAATTGAAAACAAAAAATCAAAAAATGGGAAAATCGACCGGAATTAGTAATACCAACGGTAGAATAAAACTGCTTAACGAAATTCACAACATCCATGTAAAATGCTCCATCACCGATTTGGACGAAAATGAAACCGGCACGAGTGTGAGCATTGAGCTGCCCTTTTTAGATGTGGACGATAAAAAATACGCAGAAAATGCATGAGTTAAAAGCCATAATAATAGAAGATGAAGAAGTAAGCCGAGAAACGCTTCGAAACTATCTGACAAAATATTGCCCGAATGTAAATATAGCGGCAGAAGCTGAGAATATATCCATCGGAAAAACAGCCATAGAAACGCATAGGCCGCAGCTGGTATTTTTGGATGTGGAAATGCCTTACGGAAATGGTTTTGATTTGCTTGAACAACTTCCTGAAATTGATTTTGAACTGATTTTTGTAACAGCTTTTAGCAATTATGCGTTAAAAGCTCTCAACATGAGTGCGTCCTATTATTTGCTAAAACCCATTGATATAGAAGAACTTATAGCCTCGGTTGAAAAGGTTTCTCAGAATATTCAAAACAAAGACAGAATTCATTCGGCTCGTATTCTGCAAACGAATCTGCATACGACCGAAAATCAGTTAAAACGCATTGTGCTTCCCGAATTGGAAGGATTTGAGGTGGCACAACTAAAAGATATTGTTTATTGCAAAGCCAATGATAATTTGACCGATTTTATGTTTGTAAACGGAAAGAAAAAAACAATTTGCAAAACGTTAAAACATTTTGATGAATTACTTGGTGATGCCGGATTTTTCCGAATCCACAAGAGTTATCTTATAAATCTTGAGCATGTGCAGGGCTACAAAAAGGGAAAAGGTGGATTTGTAGAAATGAGTAACGGCAAAGAATTGGAGATTGCCATTCGCCGAAAACAAGATTTTTTGGAAAGGTTTGTTGGGTAATTACACCTCGAAAAGACCCGTCGGTTTTCCATTTAAACTCAAAACATTTTTGTTTTTTTGGTATTCCAAAATGCCCTCTTCGCCTTTTTTGTTCGACCAATCAATCAATTGGCTTCTCTCTTTTTTAAACTCCATAATGGGTACAGCAAAACCACAACTGGTCATTACTTTTTCAAGTTTTAACTCAATAATCTGTCTGCTACCCGGCATTTCAGGAAAAAGATGAATGTAATCTTCCCATTCTTGGTCTCTTGGATGAAATGCAACAGCCTTTCCATACAATCTTAAAATCAAAGGGTCGCCTTCAAAGGCAGTCATCATTATGGTCATTCGCGGGTTTTCGAGCAAATGTGCCGCGGTTTCATTTCCGCTTCCGGTCAAATTGAGCCAGACAATTGTTTGATTGTCAATCACTCTAAACGAGTCCATACCTTTGGGCGAAAGATTGATAAAACCTTCGGTTGGGGCGGTAGCCACAAAAAACACCTTTTGCTTTTGAATAAATTCAATATGAAAAGGGTTTAGATTATTTTCCTTATTCGCCATGTAACGTATTTACGGAAGCGAAGTTAAAATAAACAGACAAATAGTATTGGTAATAAATGAGAACCTAAATGCAAAGTTTTTTCATGTTGTTTGGAATATTTGCCCGTCCGACAATTGCTTAGCTCACCATCAGAGTTAGTAGTATTCAAAAGTATTACACCTATATTAAACAAGAAAGAATTGGTCTCCGAGTGCCAACCTTTGTTCTCCGAAACCTAATTTTGGATGATTTTCAGGGTTTGAAAGCCTTCTCCGAATAGATTAAAAAAGGAAAGACCATCTGAACCCAATTATATACCGAGCTTTTTAAGTGCCTCACCTTTTATGAGCCATGCTGTTCCAAAAAACCACAATGCGGCCGTTTCGTATATAAAAACGTCAATTTTAGAAACTTGCAGTACATCAAATTTTATCGATAATCCGGCAAATAATAAGCTCACCCAAACACCAATGCCACAAATTCTATAAAGCCTATTTCGATTTTTCTTTGCGGGGTCGGTGCTTAAGGTAAATCTATACATCGACATCCAACCCATGATGATAAAAAAGCCAGATGCACACAGCAGATGAATAAGACCTATAGTTTCATTATTATGCCCATTTGGTGGCCAAGTTGAGTAAGGATTTTCAACATATTGGGTAGGAATCAAAGCCGTGGCAATGGCCAAAATTCCGGCAATATTGGTTAGCCAATTATCGCTAATTACTTCATCTTTCTGTTTTTCGTAACCGCGATAGGAATAAAGAAACAAACCAAATGCAATGAGAACTCCTGTAAAAACAATACCAATATTGGTATAATAAAAATCGCTAATAGATGGCTGAGGATGAAAGTTGCTATAAATGAGCAAAATAATGGGTAAACTAACGCCTAATATTCCCAAATTTCTTCTTAATTGTTCGTGTGTCGTTTCGAGTTTTAGTGCCATAATTATTGAAGTTTTTCTTCAAAAGAACAATAATTTTTAACAGGTAAAAAATTTACACCACCTACTTTATGCGAACATTCAACACTTTTTGACCTTCAATAAATCCTTCCAACATATCCCCGGGCGACACTTTGCCTACACCTTCTGGGGTTCCGGTAAACAATAAATCCCCTATTTTTAGCATAAAATATTGAGACGAATGTTCAATAAGTTGGTTAATAGAAAACAACATCATATTGGTGTTTCCTTTTTGAACAGTAGCACCATTTAGTTTCAATTCAAAGTTCAGATTCTCTAAATCGTAGTTTGAGGCATCTAGCCAGTGGCCGCACACAGCACTGTTGTCAAAGGCCTTTGCTTTTTCCCACGGCAAGCCTTTTTCTTTTAGTTTCGACTGAACATCGCGGGCAGTAAAATCAATTCCTACCGTTATTTCACTGTAATATTTTGGTGCAAATTTGCTCTGAATGCGTTTTCCAAGTCGGTTGATTTTAACGACAATCTCAGCCTCATAATGCACGTCGTCGGTAAAATCAGGAATATAAAATGCATCTCTTTGTCGCATTATGGCTGAATCGGGTTTCATAAACAAAACCGGTTCTTCCGGCACTTCGTTGCCTAATTCTTCGGCATGTTTACGGTAGTTTCTACCAACGCAAATTATTTTCATTTTACCAAATCTCCTTTCAAACGCAAAAGTTGGTATTCTGCTTTTTTTATGTTGATCAAGGCGGCATTGATTCGGTTTTGAGCCGACAATAAACCGAGTTGAGCTTGACGATATTCCACCGATGTAATCTGCCCTAATTTATAGGCTTCTTCCGTTCGTTTAAGATTTAACTCTGCGGTTTTAATATTTTCTCTTTCGATGGTTAAAAGTTGCATAAAATACTGATAATTAGCCCAGTAGTCATACACTTCTTTGTTTATCAAAAGTTGATTTTGTGCTAATTGGGTGTTGCTTTTTTCTAACGAAAGAGCCGCATTTTGCATGGCAATTTTGGTTCGTCCACCGGTAAAAATAGGCATAGTAACATTTAGACCAGCCGAAAACCCCAGATTGCGTTGCTCCAAAATGATACCTGCACCATTTTGCGAGGCATTAAGACCATAACTGGAGGTAAAGTTGATTGTAGGGTAGGTGTTGGCTTTTGCCAAATTTTCATCAATCTCGGCTGCTTCTGTTCTAAGTTTGGCTAATATCAAGGCGACACTGTTGTTTTGCGAACCTTCCAAAACATTGCTCAGACTAAGGTTGTCGGTAAGATTGATTTGGTTATTTACACTAAAATCGGTAGAAATTACCTCGCCCATCAAATAGTTTATTTGTCGCTTGATGGTGGCAAGTTGGTTTTTTGCATTCAATAAGTTTACGCTATCTGTGTTTAAATCAACACGTGCGTTTAAAACGGCGAGCGAATTGGTGGTACCAAACTGACTGGCAAGTTCCGCTCTATTCAATCTGGTGTGACTGATTTTTAAATTTTGTTGCAACGCATCAATATCCATTTGCAATTTGGCCATATCCAAATACAAACCGATGGCACTTATTACCGCATTTTCAAGAGTAAGTCTCAATTGAGCTTCGCTCAAATCATGGTTTAGTTTCAATTTTTCATAATTGTTTAATCGTGCAAAACCATTGAAAATTGTGTAATTCAAACCAATGGAGGTGTTGTATCCGGTGCTTTGAGCCCCACTTACATTGGCAGATGGTATGCCTCCGGCAAATTTCAGCTCCGTGTTGTTGTTGCTATAATTGCTTCCGGCATTCAGATTCACATTTGGCAACATCCCGGCATTTCCTTTGGTGGCAGCGTTTTCGGTTATTTCAACATCATACGAAATTGATTTCACCTCAAAATTGTTTGCCAATATTTTGTCAATGATTGTTTCCAAATTATACACTGGAGTTTCGGTTTGGGCAAAAACACGCGAAACACCAAACATCAAAATCAAAAATAGATTACTCCTCATCATATACTTCCTTGTCAACTTCAAGTTCTTTAATGGCAGGCTCTACCAATTCTCTATTGCTCGCTTTTTCCCAATTCCAGGCTCTAAACCATCCCAACCGGATTTGGTTTAAAACAACCAGCAAAACCGGCAAAACCAATAGGGTTAAAAGAGTGGCAATGCCTATGCCGTAGGCCACTGCAATGGCCATTGGTTTTAAAAACTGAGCCTGAAAACTGGTCTCGAAAAGCAATGGAGCCAAACCAGCAATGGTGGTAGCCGAGGTTAAAAAAATGGCTCTAAACCGGTTATATCCTGCTTGATAGACGGCTTCTTTAAACTCCAACCCTTCTTGCAGATATTGGTTGAACTTCGTTACCAAAACCAACGAATCGTTTACAATAATTCCAATCAAAGCCACAATACCCAAAAAGGAAAGAATGCTTATTTGCTGCCCGTGGAAGTAGTGACCCCAAGCCACACCTACAAAACTGAATGGAATAAGAACGAAAATGGCCACAGTTTGCCCGAAACTTCTAAATGTAAAAACGATAAGAGAAATAATAATCAGCAGCACCACAGGTAGAGCCACCTTGGCTGATGTCTGGGTTTTGGCGGCTTCTCTGTTTTGTCCTTCATAAAGTGGTGTAACACTCGGATATTTGGCCAAAATGGAAGGCATTATTTCATCTTTTAGTTGAGTAACCATTTCCGTTGCACTCACTTTTCGGCTGGCAATATCAGCCTCTACCGTTATTTCACGTTGTCCATCAAGGTGATTTATGTTTACAATGCCCCGCTGTTTGGTGTATGTAGCCAACTCCTTTAGGGGCAATTCTTGGCCGGAGGTGGTTCTAATCCGCATATTTTCCAAATTATTTTCGGATGATCGATTGGCCTCGTCATATCTTACCCAAACTTTTACCTCGTCTATACCTCGCTGCAATCTCTGTACTTCATTTCCAAAAAAGCCTTGTCTTATTTGATTAAGAATTGCAGCTTCAGACAAACCCAAAAGGTGGGCTTTTTCTTTTAGTTTTAATTGAATTTCTTGTGGGCCTGCTTGAGTGTTTTCCACCACATCTTTTAATTGATCCATGTTTTCCATTGCCGCTTTTACCTCATTTTTTGCAGCGTTTAGCTGTTCAAAATTTCGGCTTAAAAGAGTAACAGAAACAGGTTTTCCGAAGGCACTGGCGGTGCCAAATGTTAGTTTTTCTACACCGGGTAAAACGCCAGTTTCCTTTCTAAAAGCATTTTCAACCTCGGAAACGGCAATGTTTCTGGTCTCTCCTTTTAAAAGGTTTACATCTATTGTACCTGTATGGGTGCCGGGGCCAACCTTTATGCTCACATTCTGCACCACCTGAAGACTATCGCTGCGTTTGCCGCTATATTCTTTGTTAACCCGATCAATTGCGGCTTCGATGGTTTTTAGTTTTTCTTCGGTTATGGTTTCTCGAGTGCCTGAGGGCATTTCTAATGTTATCCGGATATCGTCCCGCTCAATAAATGGGAAAAATGTGCTTTTTATAATCCCACCTTTCATAGCTCCAACCGTTACCACAAGACCGCAAACCATAATGGTGATTGCCAAAAATTTATTGTTTAAGAAATATCTTAAAACGGGAGCGTAGGTTTTATCACGCATAAAGTTAAAAACCTTGTCCGTGGCTCGTTCTAATAAATTCTTATCATCCAAACCCTGCTTCAAAGCTTTTGAATGAGCAATATGACTGGGTAAAATTATGAGTGCCTCTACCAACGAAACCAGAAGTGTGGCAATGACCACGAACGAAAGTTCTGAGAAAAAATCGCCCGGCCGACCATCTACCAAAAAGAAAAATGCAAACGCAACAACGGTTGTTAAAACGGCTGTAATAACGGCGGTCATCACTTCCATTGTGCCATCAATAGCCGCACGAATGGGTGTTTTTCCGCGTTCGTAGTGCTGATAAATATTTTCGCTTATTACGATGGCATCGTCCACCAAAATACCCAAAACGATAATCATTCCGAACAACGAGATTACGTTGATAGTAACACCATAAAACGATGCAATGATTATCATTCCAAAAAAGGAAACCGGAATGCCAAAGGCAACCCAGGCAGCTATTCGAATATTTAAAAACAAAGCTAAAAGCAACAACACCAAGAGCATTCCTTGTCCGCCATTGCGAAGCAACAAATCTCTTCGTTCGTTTATGTTTACACTACGGTCGCTAATCATTGTGGCCTTTATCTGACCATTGTTTTTATTAAATTCATCAATGTATCTACGAACATAATCAGCGTTTTGAACTAAATTTTGGTTGTCGGTGCTGTTTACTGTCACCTCCACTCCGCGTTGTTTGTTTATTATGGTTTTATTCGGATTTTCGGCCCATCTATCCACCACTTTGGCTACATCTTTCAGCAAAACAACTTTTCCATCTGGAGTTGATTTTACCACAATATCCTCCAAATCGCGGGCATGGTAGCCTTTGTTTCTTCCTCTAATGAGCAATTCTTCACCCTCGGTTCGCACTTTGCCACCTGTTACATCTACATTGGTGCTTCGTATAGCGTTTGATATTTGCTCAAAACTGATATTGTATGCCTGCATGGCATTTTCGCTCAAAGCCACCTCTATTTCCTCTTCCGGAAAACCGGATAGTTCTACTTTTGAAATGCCTTCATGACTCAATAAATCTGTTTCTACTTGTCGGGCAATGCTTTTTAATGTGCGAAGATTTGCATTTTCTCCTGAAAGTGAGAATGTTACGGTTGGGTTAACGTTCTCCCTCAATACCACAATAGGTTTTTCTAAACCAGTTGGAAATGAGTTTATGGCATTCACACCGTTTTTAACATCTTCAAGAGCAGTGCTTGTATTGTAGCCTTTTTCAACTTCTACCGTGATGGTGGCTGCATTTTCCTGACTTTTAGAAGTGATTCGCTCTACACCCGAAACACCTTTTAGTTTTTCTTCAATTTTCACCACCACACCCTCTTCAATTTCTTCGGGTGAAGAGCCTGGATAAACCAATTGAATATTGATTATACGGTTGGGGATAACCGGAAAAAAGCTCGATTTTAATTCGAAATAAGAGATGGTACCGAAAATGACCATAAGCACCATCAACACGTTTACCGTGATGGGGTACTTAATAAAAAAAGTAACTATTTTTTTCACGGCTATTGCTTTTCGGCTATTTGTTTTACAATCATCCCATCATAGCCTCCGGTAATGGTTTGGTTGAGGTAAACAGTTCCATTTTCAACGCCCGAAAGGTAGGCCGACTCATTGCTCAGGTATTGAATACTTACCTTTTTCTTGGTCAATACCGAATCGTTTTCGATGAAGTATAAATGATCGTTTTCTATCAAATATTTACGCGGAATTTCCACCACATTATTCAACATACTTCCATTTACCTGAGCTGTAAGATACTGACCTTCTTTTAGTTCCGAATCGGTTACACCGATATAAACCTTTATGCTTTGGGTGGCTGCATCAAGGCTTTCGTTTATTCTCAAAATGCTGCCCTGCCATGTTTTGCCAAGTTCAGAACTTTTTAACTCTACCTTATTACCAACTTTTATAAACTTTAAATCATCTACCCCAATGGAAGCCTCAAGCTCAAAGGTATTTGGCTGAATGAATGTACCAAGTTTTTGTCCGGCTCTAACTAAAGTTCCCGGGTCAATATCGGCCTGACTCAAAATGCCACTGAATGGGGCATAGATTTTATATTTTGCCAAGCGTTCTTCCAACGATTTTATGTTGTAATAATTGGTAAAAACATTTTTGCCCGAGACAAATATGTTCAATTTTTCGTCATTGATTTCAGGCAGTGCAGGCAGCTTTTTGTCGAAACTAATGGAAGCGTGAAATTTTTGCCAAGTGGCCAAATCATTCGGAAAATCAATGGCCAAATCGGGCAATAATTGAGCAATGCTGTTTAACAAAATACTCTTTTGCGATTTTATGCTGGCTTGCATCTCGCTGTCGTTGATACTTGCCAAAATTTGACCTTGCGAAAACCGATTTCCCTCTCTGAAATTGGGAGACTGCAACAAACCATTTACTTCCGAAAAAATATCGATTCTGTTTTTGGCTACCAATTTTCCACTCAGGTTTACCACCAAATGTTCGCTTTTGTTTTGAGCCGTGGCCGAAAGCACATTTATGGTTCTGAAACTCGACTTTATGGGTGGTTTTTTGGCTGCCTTCGAAAGCATTCCAAAAACTATTTTACTGATAACGATTATTAGAATAGCAACTATAATACTTCTGCTAATCTTTACTTTTAGGGGCATATCAATTTTAAAAGGTCAAAAATAATAACATTGTTGTGGAAGTTGGGTTTTAAATAAATTGTGTTTTTTTTTGATTGAAACATTTTCGGACACTTTGAGCAGAATCTTCGTACTATTGCTAAATGGCTCACAACCATCATCACGATTCAGGCAAAAATTTGAAATTGGCCTTTTTACTCAATTTTGGCTTTACTATTTTTGAGGTAATTGGCGGATTTTACACCAACAGTATGGCCATATTGTCGGATGCTATACATGATTTGGGCGACACACTTTCGCTGGGCACAGCGTGGCTTTTGGATAAAAAAAGCAAGCAAAAACCCGATGCTTCATTTTCTTTTGGATATGCCCGATTTTCACTTTTGGGGGCATTAATAAATGGCGTGGTTTTGGTGGTGGGTTCTGTTTTCGTAATTGTTGAGGCCGCCAAAAGAATATCTCATCCGGAGATGGCCAATGCCGATGGAATGATGCTTTTTGCTCTTGTAGGTGTGGCTGTAAACGGCTATGCCGCTTGGAAAATGAGCCATGGAAAAACACTTAACGAAAAAGTAGTTTCGTGGCATCTCATTGAAGATGTGCTTGGCTGGTGCGTGGTGCTGGTTGCATCTATAGTATTAAAAATCAAATACTTACTCCTGTTGGACCCCATTTTGTCTTTGTTTATTACGGCCTATATTTTGTGGAATGCGTTAAAACGATTAAAAGAAACACTTTTTACCTTTTTGCAGGGCATACCGAAAGAGATTGATTTAGTAAAAATTGAAAAGGAAATTTTGAGCATACATCATGTTCAGTCGCTGCACGATACACATTTGTGGTCTCTCGAAGGAGAGCATCATGTTTTTAGTACGCATCTAAGGCTTGAAAACATTGATTCAGTCAGTCAAATCATTCAAACCAAAAAGGAAATAAAAGTGGTTTTGGCAAAATATCATTTAAAAAATTGCACCATCGAAACCGAATTGGATGATGAAAGTTGTTCAATGGTTAATTAAAACTACCACATTTTGTGTTTATCTTTGACTGATTTGTTGAAAAAACTACCATTCATATTGCTCTTTTTGTTGCCACTCTCCTCTTTCTCAATGAGAAATAATTCGTATATGTTCGGTTTAAAAACCAATAAATGGAATATCAAAATGTTTGCATTTGATATGATGTATGACCAGTATTTCGACAAATATCCAAGCAATGTAAAAGTTCCTTTTTCCTATGGATATGGGTTATGCGGTGGGTTCAATGGCAAACAATCTTTTGTAGGTGCAAAGGCCATAATTTACAACCGTCGGTTAATGTTGAGAGTGAACAACTGCAGGCATTTGCGAACCTTTGCCTTGGCCGAACTGGATGGTGAGTTTTTTAAAGAAGGAAAAGCCAACCTTTCTCCTCGAATTGGGCTGGGCATGAACGCTTTTATTTTGGGTAAAAGAACCCCAAACTTATATATAAGATACGCCTTGCAGGTAACCTATCATTTGGATGTAAACAACCAAAATGCCAACCAAGTATTTACCGAATTAAAGATTGGTTTTGGTATTGATTCGCATCGAAAAATGAAATATCGAAACAATTAAGCCACGCCTTTTTGATAAATTTGCCCGATGCAATCAGAGCTAAAGGTTTATAATTCGCTTACCCGTCAATTGGAAAAGTTTGAACCACTTGCTGCCCCTTTTGTGGGCATGTATGTGTGTGGCCCTACAGTATATAGCGAAGTACATATTGGAAACGTCCGTACATTTACCTCGTTCGATTTAATCTATCGCTACCTAATTCATTTAGGGTATAAGGTGCGTTATGTTAGAAACATTACCGATGTGGGTCATTTGCTGGATGATGAGGAGGAGGACAAAATATCAAAAAAAGCACGGCTTGATAATATAGAACCCATGGAAGTTGTTCAAAAATATACGGTCGATTTTCATAACACCATGAACCTTTTTAATGCCCTGCCACCAAGCATAGAACCCACGGCTACAGGACATTTGATTGAGCAAATAGAAATGGTTCAAAAAATATTGGATGCTGGCCTGGCGTACGTATCAAATGGTTCGGTTTATTTTGACGTGTTGGCCTATAACAAGCAACAAAATTATGGCGAGTTGTCCGGCAGAAATGTAGAGGAATTGATGTCGAACACCCGTGATTTGGATGGACAAGGTGACAAAAAAAATGCCACCGATTTTGCAATTTGGAAAAAGGCAGAACCTCAACACATCATGAAATGGCATTCGCCCTGGAGTATTGGTTTTCCGGGTTGGCACTTGGAGTGTTCGGCCATGAGTACGAAATACTTAGGTCATCAGTTCGACATTCATGGCGGTGGAATGGATTTAAAATTTCCCCATCATGAGTGCGAAATAGCCCAAAATCAGGCATCAAACGGGCAGAAGGGAGTAAAATATTGGTTGCATACCAATATGCTCACATTCAATGGCAGAAAAATGGCCAAAAGTGAAGGCACAGGCGTAACTCCAAAACAAATGATGGAAGGCAGCCATCCGCTGCTTACTCAAGCCTATAGCCCAATGACCATAAGGTTTTTTATGCTTCAGGCACACTATAGGAGTACGCTCGATTTTAGCAACGAGGCTCTGCAAGCATCCGAAAAAGGATTAAAACGGTTGTTGGATGCCATAGATGCACTACCCACGCTATCAACTTCCTCAACTTCTTCGATTGATGTAAACGCCTTAAAAACAAACCTTTATGATGCCATGAATGACGATTTTAACTCGCCGGTTGCTGTTGCACATTTATTTGAAGCTGTAAAATGGATTAATCTCATCAAAGATGGTTCGCAAACCATTTCGGCAGAAGATTTAAGTCAATTTAGCACACTTTTAAATCATTTTGTATTCGACATTATGGGTTTAAAAAATGAAAAATCGGCCACAAATTCTGATAAGGTAGATGGTTTAATGCAATTTATTTTAGAGTTAAGAAGCGAGGCCAAGACTCGAAAAGATTTTCAAACATCTGATGAAATAAGAAATAAACTAAGAGAGCTAGGTTTTGAAATAAAAGATGGAAAAGAGGGGGCTACCTATTCAATTATTTAACAAAATGAAAATCAAAGAATTAATAACAATCAGTTTGGTTATAGCGATGTTTTTTCCTTCCTGCACATCGGATGGAGGTAAAACAGACAACGACAACCCTAATAAAATTAAACCTCCGGTAAAAACGACAGTACAGGTTCAGTTTAATGGCGATTCGGCTTATAAATATGTGGCCGAACAAGTTGCCTTTGGCCCCCGTATTCCTCGAACTTCGGCACATGCAAAGACATTGAACTACCTCCGAAATAAGTTGAGCCAGTTTTGCGACACGGCATACATTATGAGCGGAAATCATACCTCCGAAGCGGGTCAGGTTTATGACATAAACAACATTATTGGCCAGTTTAACCCCCGAAGCAAACAACGGTTTGTGCTGGCTGCCCATTGGGATACACGTTCAAAATCTGATGAAGACAAAGTAAATCCAAATAAAACTTTTGACGGAGCCAATGACGGGGCAAGCGGGGTTGGGGTGCTACTTGAAATTGCCCGCCAATTGCAGACATTAAAACCAAAAACCGGTGTTGATATTATTTTCTTTGATCGAGAAGACGATGGAAATGGAGGAGATGCCACCTCTTGGTGTTTGGGTTCTCAATACTGGGGAAATTGGGCAATGGACAACTATTATGTGGCTCAAAACGGAATATTGTTGGATATGGTTGGTGCTAAAGATGCCACATTTGCTTACGAAGGATTTTCTGCCCAATTTAATCAGAACTTAATGCTCAAAATTTGGAATACGGCAGCCGATTTGGGATATGGAAGCATATTTTTAAAGACAAACGGAAGCCAGGTAACCGATGACCATTACTACATGTCGAAATATGGGGGTGTACCTTCAGTTGATATTATTCACTACAACCCCAATACCCGAAATCACTTTCCTGACCATTGGCACACCCAACAAGACAATATGAGTGTGATTGATAAAAACACGTTAAGTGCTGTGGGACACACTGTGCTGCATGTAGTGGTAAACCATTAAGTAAGAAATCTAAAAATCCATTAGCTTTGCCCGGCATCAAAAGAAAATAATGGGCGAATTATTTACACTCAACAATCTGATAGACATTGTGGTTCTGATTTTGCTCGAAACTGTGTTGGGTTTCGACAATTTGCTATACATCTCTATCGAATCGCAAAAGGCACCGGAAGAAAAGCAAAGTTTTGTACGAAAATTGGGCATTTCCATTGCCATTGTGCTGCGTATTGGCCTTGTTTTTTTACTTATAAGTTTAATCGAAAATGTAAACAAATCGTTGTTCGATTTTGAGTTTGGCCAATGGCTTTCGGGTCATTTCAATGTGCACAGCATCATTGTTTTTTTTGGTGGAATTTTTATCATCTACACAGCCATAAAAGAAATTTGGCACATGCTGGCACCAAACGCCGAAACAGAAAACGAAAAAGCCGGTGGAGGCCGAAAATCGGTAGGCAATGTGCTGATGTGGATTTTGCTGATGAATGTTGTTTTTTCGTTTGACAGCACATTGAGTGCCTTGGCCTTAACCAAAAATAAATGGGTAATAAGCATTGCGGTGGTGGTGAGTAGTTTACTTATGGTATGGCTGACTGATAGAATAACCATTTTCTTAAAAAAGAACAGAATGTATGAGGTGTTGGGGTTATTTATACTGTTCGTGGTGGGCATTATGTTGCTTACAGAAGGCGGACATTTGGCACACATAAAAATTGCCGGAAACGAAATAACACCCATGAGCAAAACCACTTTTTATTTTGTAATCGTAATTTTGGTTTTGATAGATGTGGTGCAGAGCAAGTATCAAAAAAATCTCTCTAAAAAGGCCGAAAGCAATCACTAAACTATGCTACAGAGCCAAGCCTTAGCCATTTTAAAATCAGGTAAAAACGTTTTTCTGACAGGCAGTGCCGGAACCGGAAAAACATACGTTTTAAACCAATACATCAACTATTTGCTTGAGCGAAAAGTGGGTGTGGCCATTACGGCCAGCACGGGCATTGCCGCCACCCACATGAATGGGCAGACCATTCATAGCTGGAGCGGAATTGGCGTTAAAGACCATTTAAACCACAACGATTTACGGAAACTTTTCGAAAAAAAATATATTCAAAAAAACCTCGAATCTGTCCGGGTGCTAATCATAGACGAAATATCTATGTTGCATAAAAACCAATTGGATATGGTAAACGAAGTGTTGCAGACATTTAAAACCAATTTCAACGAGGCTTTTGGGGGCATTCAGGTCGTTTTTTCAGGAGATTTTTTTCAACTACCACCCGTAACAAAAAATGAAGAATTAAACCGAGATAAGTTTGCTTTTATGAGCAAAACCTGGGTTGACACCAACTTGACCATCTGTTATTTAACCCAACAATATCGGCAAACGGACAATGAGTTAAACGAAATTTTAAATGAAATACGCACTGGCGAAGTCTCACAAAAAAGTATGTCGTTGCTTGATGATGCCGTGTATAATCGGTTTAGCCAAGAACCTACCAAACTTTATAGCCACAATTTTGATGTGGATAGAATAAACCATGAAGAACTCGAAAATTTGGCAGGGGAAGAAGTCGTTTTTTCGGCAGAAACCAAAGGAAATCAAGGTCTTGCAGAAATGTTGCAAAAATCTGTGTTGGCACCAGACAGGCTGGTTTTAAAAGAAAATGCCAGAGTAATGTTTGTGCGAAACAACTACGAAAAAGGTTTTATGAACGGAACCCTGGGCGTGGTGGTAGGTTTTAGTGGCGAAACAGGCCTGCCTATTGTGAAAACCGATGCAGGCCGCGAAATAGAAACCGACCGCGAAGTGTGGAGTATAAACAACGAAATGGGCAAGCCACAAGCCTCATTTATACAAATTCCATTGCGTTTGGCATGGGCCATAACCGTACACAAAAGCCAAGGAATGACACTGGACGCAGCCGAAATTGACCTAACCAAAACCTTTGAGCATGGGCAAGGATACGTGGCACTATCGAGGCTAAAAGATTTAAGTGGAATGAGACTTTTGGGCTACAACGAAATTGCCCTTCAGGTTGATTCGCTGGCTTTGAAAGCCGACAAACGGTTTCAGCAGTTGAGTATAGAAGCTGAAGCAAGATATCCGGAGGCAATTTTGGAGAAACAATTCAATGTATTTATTCGTTCGTGCGGCGGGGTAACCGACCTGCAAGAAATTGAACGATTGAAAAATAAAAAGGCAGCCAAAGAGAAAAAAATAAGCACTTACGAACAAACCAAAGAGCTTTTTGAAAGAGGTCTGACGTTGGAAGAAATGGCTGAAAACAGAGGGCTTACCACCGGAACTATCGTGAGCCATTTGGTTACACTAAAAACAAAAGGAACAAAATTAGATTATGACCGACTGAAATCTGATTTGGAAGGTTTTGACGAAATAAACACGGTTTACGAGAAACTAAAATCAGAAGGAAACCCAGAAAACTTTACCGAGGATGGCATTGTTCGTTCAAAAGTTTTGTTCGACCTATTGAATGGAAAATTTTCGTATGAAAATTTAAATTTGTTTAAGCTTTTTGCTTGATGCAGATACCGGAAATCAAAACCTATTAAAATCATTACATTTGCAACGGTTTTAACCCCTTGTATGGACGAATCCGGTTATTTAGTCATCATCATTACCTTACTGCTTTCTGCCTTTTTTTCGGGCTTAGAAATTGCTTTTTTATCGGCCAATAAATTGCGTATTGAGCTAAAAAGCAATCAAGGAGTAAAATGGGCTCAGATATGTGCAGGATATATAAAAACACCATCCAAATTTATAAGCACCATTTTGGTCGGAAACAACATTGCCATAGTTATTTATGGCATTTTCATGGAGCGGTTTTTGGGTGATACCATTTTTAAGTGGATAAATTTTTCTGCTGAAGGATTTGGTAGAATGTTGCTCATTACCTTGTTCTCCACCATCATTGTGTTGGTGGTGGCCGAGTTTATGCCCAAAGCTTTATTTAGGATAAATCCGAGCGGTATGTTGAGTATCTTCATACGCCCTTTCCGTTTTTTTGCCTGGATTTTGAGTCCCATTGTAAAACTTACTTTGTGGCTGGCAAAGGGCATTTTAAAACTAGTGCTTAAAAAGGAATTTACTGAAGAGAGTCCCACATTTAGCCGCATAGATCTGGATCACTATATAACTGAAAGTCAGAAGCATAAGCATGAAGACGAACGAGATGTGGACACCGAAATACTTAAAAATGCCCTCGATTTTGGTACGGTTCAAATTCGAGAATGTATGGTGCCACGAACCTCACTTGTGGCCATTGATTTGGATAGCTCTATTGACGAATTAATGGATTTGTTTATGGAAAGTGGCCATAGTAAAATTTTAGTTTACAAAGAAAATATTGATGATATAATTGGCTACGTGCATCATATCGATTTGTTTAAACAACCCAAAACGATAAGCTCGATTTTAATTCCGATATTGATAACCAACGAATCAAAATTGGCTAATGAAATGTTGAATGATTTTACGGTAAATCGTAAGAGTATAGCCGTGGTGGTGGATGAGTTTGGAGGAACGGCAGGTATTGTGACCACCGAGGATATAATTGAAGAAATTTTTGGAGAAATAGAAGACGAACACGACGACACTGACGATATTATAAATAAGAAAATCAATGACCTCGAATATGAGTTTTCTGCATCGCTCGAAATTGATTTTTTGAATGAAAAATATGGGCTACAACTGCCTATTGGAGATTACGAAACACTTGGTGGGTACATTATCAGTGAGTTTGAAAGCATCCCAGAAACTGGCGAAACCATTGATTTTGGTCGTTTTATATTTACCATTTTAAGTTCGCAAGAAAATAGAATAGAAACGGTTCATTTGCGAATACACTCGGGTAGCTAAACATGTTTTTCTTGACACTACACCATAAAGTGTGTAAGTTAAAAAGTTAGACTTTGATTTTATAACACTTCATATCTCAAACCGCTTTGTTTTTCCTTTACCATAGAATCTTGTTTTATTCTTTTTAATAATCTTCAACCCCGCAACACTTTATTATTGTTCTCATTCAAAACTTTCTTTAATAAATTATATCCCTCATGAACTCTCTACTCTGATAACTCCATATTATTTGCATCAACCTCTCCTTTTGCCCCATCATTCTGCAGAATACGAGACAAAAATTGGTCAATATTTTTTAGGTATAAACACCTCGTTTGCATCTCGAACACCCCGATACAAATCCACCATTTCATCGGCAGTTATTTGCTGTTTTTGGGGTGCATATACCGTTGGAAGAGACACCACCATTTGGGCAAATACCACCATTGAAAGTGCGTTTACAGGGCTAGTTTTTAAGTCGAGTCGGCTTATGTAGGTGTTCAGTTCCACACCTGCATCCAGCATATTGGCCAAGGCAATGTTTTCGTAGGCCGCTACATAGCCCAATTTTACCCCATTCCAAAAAATGGCAATGGCAAAGGTGTCGTAAATGTTTTCACTTTCTCGCCTCAACTCCAATTTGTCGCCCTCTTTTAGCTGGTGTTTTACATCATTAAAACCATACGCAAAAATGCCTCTAACAAAGTTGTCGTATATACGTATCGGTTCGTTTTTTACTCGTGCCAATCCAGTTGCAGGCATAACCAAGCCCGTAATACCAAGTCCCAGTTTTTTAATAAAATCGTTTCGTTGCATCTGTTTGTTTTTAATGATTTTTTAACCCAATAATTCTTGAATGTCTTCTTTTAGGCAGCTTCTCCAAAATGGTCTAATGCAGTTTCTCCAAAACTTTTTGCCTGCAATAGAGAGTTCTTTAAGCTCCCGACGCAACTCTAACAACAAAAATGCATTAACCTGTGGATGAATAAAAAATGGTTTCATGTTCCACCATCCAGGGTAATTTTGTTTTACATAGTTCCAAGCATCAGCCCATGAGTTAAACACCGGAAAAGACATTTCCAAATAATCGTAAACTTCTTCGCTGGTATCAAGAATATACACAAACTCGCCATTTGCATCGCGGTGTCGGCTTATGGCAATGGTAAACTCTGATGAACCTGCCTCAAAAAATCGTTGTTTAAATACGTTGTCTTTCATTTTCTCTTAATTTTGATTCAAAAAAAAGACCCCAAAATGCAGCCAGCTTTCATTTTGAAAAAAATTTAAAAAAATTTAAAAAATGGCAGCCAATAAGGAATCACTGGTAAGATATAGAGCAATAAATAGGTGTTTGATAGAGTATAAAATTGCAACGCAAGACAATTTAATTGATGCTTGCACAGAGGCAATTGGCACTTATGTCTCGTGGAGAACCATTGCCTCTGACATAAAAGCAATGAGAAGCAATGAACAACTTGGCTATTTTGCTCCCATAGAGACAGTAAAAGGTGAGGGATACAGATATGCCGAAAAAGGATATTCGATAGACAGTATTCCGCTAAAAAAAGAGGAGCTTACGGCCATTTCGTTTGCCGCCAATTTGTTGAAACAGTATAGCAATATTGAATTGTTTTCTACCTTTTCTGGTGCGGTAGAAAAACTGAGCGAGAGGGTAGATTTACACCTTAAACAAAACAATACCACCGAGCTTGGTCATATTATTTCGTTTGAAACCAGCACCGCTGATGGAGGCAGCAAGTTTATTAACGAAATGTTGCAACACATTCGGCAGCAAACGGCTATCGAAGTGGAGTATCATTCGTTTAGTTCAAACAAAACGAGCATTCAGGTTTTGCATCCTTATTTTTTAAAAGAATATCGAAACCGCTGGTATGTCATTGGTTTTCATGAGAAATATAAAGAGCTGCGAACCTTAGCTTTGGAGCGTATAAACTGGTTAAAACCCGATTATAAAACCACCTATCGACCGTCTAATTTTGATGCAGAAAGCTATTACCAAAATGCAATTGGTGTGAGTATCACCAATCAAAAACCACAAAAAGTTGTATTGGCAGTTTCTCCACAAGAATATCTTTTTTTAAAAACCCAACCTTTGCATCACAGTCAAAAAACCATAGAAGAATCTGAAAATGAAATAATTATTGAATTACATGTCATACTAAACTATGAGCTAAAAAGTCAATTGTTGTCGTTTGGCTCAGGAATAAGGGTTATTGAACCTCCAGAATTATCCGGCTTTATCAAAAATGAGGCGGCCAAATTGCTCCACAAATAATAGCAAATGTTTAAAAAGTGTTAAATTTCGCCGTTCAAATCAACAAGTACAAGTAGTAGTTTATGAACTCACGAATTTTTTTACCACTGGTCTTATTCTTTCTGCTTTTGATTGGTGGTTCGTATTATTATGTTTGTCATATAAAACAGGTTTGTCCGGAGAGTTGGAGTGCAAACAGTTCAAAACAGGCAACGCCAAATGACTCGGTTGCTACCGAAAAAACCCTCCCCCTATCATTTATTAAAAACTCTGCCGACCCCATTCAAGGCGATGGTTTTGAAGAATATATAAACAATCAAATAAACCGCCTTTCAGAGAGTGATACATTAATTATTGTGGGTCGATATTTTGATGGAGAAAATGAAAATATAGGCTTGGAACGTGCCGAAAAAGTAAAACTTTTGTTTGCCGACCGATTTGATGTTAATCGAATTAAAACGCAATCAGCTCATGACAATATTGTTACTGTCAGCAATTCCAAACCATTCGAGGGCGTTTCGTATAATTTTGTAAAACCAAACAACATAGAAAATCCCAACACAAATGAAAAACCTATGGTGGAAATTGATGGCGACAAAACAGTCATTCATTTTCCTTCAGGTTCTGTTGAAAAAATCATTACGGATGATGTGGAGCAATATTTGGACAATTTGGTGTCCCAACTGAAGCAATCCTCTAACTATAAGGTGTTTGTAGAGGGTCACACTGATAATGAAGGGGATACAGAATCGAACTATCAGTTGGGTAGAAAAAGAGCTTGGGTTATAAAAAAATATTTGATGGATAAGGGTCTTGAACCTTTAAAGATAATTACCTCATCAAAAGGCCAAACGGAGCCGGCAAGAAGCAATGACACCGAAGATGGCCGTGCCTATAATAGAAGAGTTATTTTGAAAATTGAAAAAAACTAAAGACGACAAATGACATTACTCGAAATTTTTGGACAAAACGTAACACAGGGTCCGGGTACCGAAACGTTTACCGACCACCTTATTGAAATTGTTTTGATGCTTTTGGCAGCATTTCTTTTAGGCTGGTGGATTAGCAGAATTTTGGCTTCTAGATATAAAAGAAAAGTACACGAACTAACATTGGAAATGGAGGGTTTGCGTGCTTCTTCGGGGGCATCATTAAATGTTTCGCACGACCTTGCATCTGCCCAAGAAAGGCTAAAAGGTCTCGAAAATAAAAATGCAGCCCTGCTTATGGAGTTAACATCTTTGAAAGAAAAATCTTCTGACAACTCTGTATTTGAGGCAAGAATAAAAACATTAGAACAAATAAATGCTCAGCTTAAATCGGATTTGGAGGCATGTAAAAACAAAATATCTCAATTTGCAGAACCCGCCCCAATTCGTGAAATTGTATCTGCCAAGCCCGAAACTATGGTGGTTAATGCCCCTGCTGCTGCACCGAGCCAAAAGGACGATTTAAAAAAAATAGAAGGTATTGGGCCAAAAATTGAAAAATTGCTCAATGAGGATGGAGTATTCACTTTTGCCCAAATGGTGGCCGCAGGAGTAGATAGAATTCAAGCGGTGCTTGACAAAGCCGGACCACAATTTAGAGTGCACGACCCCGGCACGTGGACAGAACAAGCAAAATTGGCGGCAAACGGACAATGGGATGAACTTTTGAGTTTGCAGGATATACTAAAAGGCGGCAAAAGAGTTTAAAAACCAACCGACTTCTGTAAAAATTATTTGTTCTTTTGCTAAAGTAGCCAAATATCCTCAATTTTGAGGGTATGATTAAAAGATTTATTTTACTGTTAGTGTGTGGGTTTAGCCTATCACAGGTTTTGGCACAAGACACCGTTTGGGTAAACACACTCAATTTTGGTGACATCACAAAAAGAAAAGGCACATACTCTTTTCCAGAAGCCGACCAGTATAGAAAAGTGCGAATGCACTATACATTAAAATGTGACCCCCAAACCAAACAAGACAACTACAATTGCGGCGAATGGGATTATTTGAGTTATGTAATTGTGCATGACAGCACCGGAAAAATCGACAGCAATAGGCTTGAACACAGCAATTTTATGCTTGGCGATTTATCGCCCGATATGTTTGAGTATGTAAAATCGCCCATATCAGATACATTTTACTATTACCAAATAATTAGAAAAATAGATTTAATCAACTCGTTAGATTCCACCACTATTGGGCTAGGAAAATCGAGCGAAAATCTTTTTGCCTCAGAAAGAACTCAATATCTTTACTCTGGTCAGGATTTGGCCAACGGAGGTTTAAAACCCGGAAAAATTACCTCCATTTCGTTCTTTAATTCTGGTCTTTCAACCCTTTCTGGCATCGTTGAGGTGTTGATGAGAAGCGAATCTGCTCCTATTTTAAATCGGCTAAATAACAATTCTCCAACCACTGTTTTTAAAGGAAAATTAAATGTAGTGAACGGAAAAAATGAAATTGTTTTACAAGACGCTTTTGAGTGGGACGGTTCATCAAATGTAGTGATTGAATTTGTTACCTATAACCTTAGCGGCTCTGCCAACATTTCTGTACTTACCGACCCTGCCATAAACTCTGCAATTTCTAACGTTTTGGGAGACAATTATTATCAAGTTAGTGCCAATGATTTTATGGATTTGGCCAATGCATCAACCGTTTTTTCAGGGGTCGATTCGTTCATCACCATCGCATTTTGGGCAAACGGGTCTGACGCTTTACCGGTCAACAATTCGTTTTTGGAAGCAGAAGATAAAGATGGAAACCGATTGTTGAACATTCACTTACCATGGGGAAATGGCCAAATTTTTTGGGATGCCGGAAACTCAGAAGGATATGATCGCATTAACAAAGCCGCCAATGCAGCCGACTATAAAAATGGTTGGAATCATTATGCGTTTGTAAAAAACAGCAGCACAGGAAGCATGAAAATTTATTTGAACGGAAACCTTTGGCACTCGGCAATAGACAAAACAGGTTTGATTGGAAAAATCGAACAGTTTAGAGTAGGTAGAGGAACCACAAGTAGCAATCAATATCAAGGAAAAATAGACCGAATTAATGTCTGGAAAACGGAGCTTTCTCAGGCTGAAATTGCTGATATGCTTACTAAAGAGATTTCATCAAGTCACCCAAAATTTGCCTCACTCCTTTTTTCTTTCTCGTTTGATAATTACAACGGCTCCACTCCATATTTGTTGGCCTCCGACTTTAATTCGTCCATCACTGCCAATTTAAAAGGCGACGTAACCATTAACTCATACCAAAATGAAGCATTTTTCCAAACAAAAAATACGGCTTATGTACCTAAAATGCAATTTGTGCAGGCAGATATGACTTCACATCTCGATTCGGTTCCATATTCCGAAATCAAGGCTCGTCCTATTACGATTATTGAAAAATTTGACGATGTAAACAACCCAACTCAAACTACCGGTTTTGATGCGGGCTATGCTTCCGGATATGCTTTCAGTTTTAATCCTAATGGAACCAAAAAGGACTCAACAATGGTTTCTTCTACTCATAGCATTATTAAAAAATTGAGTCCCTACTATGTTAAATTTGAGGTAGTTAATAATGTGGAAATTGCCAGATATATCACGCCTTATGGCATTGGGCTTGATTTGGGTCCAAATGGATTCAAATGGATTTATGATGTGACTGATTATGCCGATTTGTTGAATGGAAATGTGACAATTTCAGCCGGAAATCAACAAGAATTAATTGATTTGAAATTCGAAATGATTAAAGGTACACCTCCGCGTAATTTGATAGAACGGTCATATTACATTAATCGTGAAAGCCGAACCTATAAAAACATTGCCGATGATGTGTATTTTAAAAATGATACCATAGGCATTAACAAAGATGCCAAAACATTCAAACTCGTTACGCGAATAACTGGCCATGGCCACAACACTGATAACGACACAAAACCACACTGTTGCGAATGGGCCGACAAACAACATTATTTAAATATAGACGGTAAAAATGCTCTGCAATGGGATATTTGGCAAAACGACAAATGTGCTTTAAACCCCGTTTATCCTCAGGGTGGAAACTGGGCTCCACCACGTGCAGGTTGGTGTCCTGGTGCTCCGGTTGATGATTACAACTTTGACATAACTCAATATGTATCAGGAGAATCTGTGGCTTTGGACTACGAAATAGAACCCGTTCCAACAGACAATTTGGGTCAAGGAGGTGGAAACTATGTGGTTTCGATGCATTTAATGCAATATGGGGATTACAACTTTGAAACCGATGCCACTGTAGAGGAAATAATTAGCCCAAACAATTGGGAATATTACAGCCGCATCAACCCAACTTGTGCTACACCCAAAATCAGAATTAGAAATACCGGAAAAAACACCATTGAACAAGTGGTTGTGAAATATGGTGTTATTGACGGTTATGCCATTTCATATCCTTTCAACATTACCTTAAAATCAGACGAAGCTACTGATATAGACCTTCCCTTTGCCTTGTGGGCATATAACACCACCTATAAAGGCAATACGTTTTATGCTGAAATCATTTCCGTAAACGGAAAGACAGACGACTATGCTATAAACAACCGAGCCGAAGCCAACTACAATATTCCGGGTGTTGCTCCTCGCAGTTTCGATGTTTTCTTTAGAAACAACAGCATTGAAGATGCTACAGTTCAAATATTTGACGACCAAGGCAAAGTAGTTTATGAAAAACTGGATGCTCCCGCCGGGCAATTGTTTAAAGAAACCGTTACTCTAAACCCGGGATGCTATAAAATGGTTTGTAAAACTGAAAACGAATTTGGTTTAACCTATCCGTTAATACCACAAATTGGCTCAGGTTTGATTCGTTTTTACTCGGCCTCTAACGGATATATTCAAAACTTTAATGCCAACTTCGGAAAAAGCATTGAATATTATTTTACCGTGGCTTGGGGCTTGGGTGTTGAACCCGTTTTGTCGGATAAATGGCAGGTTTATCCAAACCCTACCAATGGGCTGATAACCTTGAGCAGCGATGGCGTGGTTGAAGCCAAAGATGTTTCTATTTTGGTAACAGATTTATCGGGCAAAAAAGTGTACGAAGGTTTATCAAGTACTGATGGAGGTTTGATTCAGATAGATTTACAAGGCCAAGTGCCGGGCATTTATTTTCTTGAAATGATTGAAAACAATCAGCGAAGTGTACATAAAATTGTAATTCAATAAACTTGACACAACGCAACAGATTATATTTTGCTTCCGATTTTCATTTGGGAATACCCAACCACAGCGAAAGTTTAATTCGTGAAAAAAAAATCGTTCGCTGGCTCGATTACATAAAAACCGATGCAGAGAAGATATTTTTACTCGGCGATGTTTTCGATTTTTGGTTTGAATACAAAAAAGTAATACCAAAAGGTTTTGTGCGATTGCAAGGCAAAATAGCCGAACTGGTTGATGCCGGAATTGAAATATACCTTTTTAAAGGAAACCATGATATGTGGATGTTTCACTATTTTCAAGAAGAGTTAGGCATAAAACTGATATGCCACGAACTGGAATTTGAGTATCACGGAAAACAATTTTACCTACATCATGGCGATGGACTTGGCCAAGGCGATTATGGCTATAAATTCATCAAAAAAATATTTAGAAACCCACTCTGCATTTGGTTGTTTGGCATTTTGCCACCTCGTTGGGGCTTGGGTTTGGCACATTATTTCTCCTCAAAAAGCCGATTGGCCAACGCAGCAAATGATGAAATTTTCGACCAAAATTCGGAATGGTTGTTGCACTATTGCAACGAAATGGTGACTCAAAAACACTTTGACTACCTGATTTTTGGTCATCGGCATTTGCCGCTTGATTTGGCTTTGAACAATGGCGGGCATTACATCAATTTGGGTGAATGGCTGCACCATTTTACGTATGCCGACTTTGACGGAAATAATTTAGAACTCAAAACATTTGAAAATTAAATTGGTCATAATATTGCTTTTAGCATTTGTTGTGTGGGCCTTTGAAAGTCCAACAGCAAAAAAAACAATTGCCATACCCTTTTCAGGTAAGTTTTTTACAACCGACAATTTGGGAAATGTTTTTTTTGTGCAAAAAGACAACTCCATTGAGAAACTGAACAAAGATGGAAAAATTGTGGCAAAAACCAATTTTAAGATATATGGAAATCTTACCCAATTAGATGTTTCCAATCCGTTTCAGATTTATGCCTACTACCGCGACCAACAGACTTTGCTGATTTTAGACAATATGCTCGGGCTGCAACATGAAATAAACATGGCCGAAATGAGTACTTCTGAAATTGCCTCAGCCATTCGATCATTCAACAACAATATTTGGTGTTTCGACGCTGCCTCTATGAAGTTAAAAAGAGTTACTTTTTTGTTGAATACCGAAGCAGAAAGTCAACCATTTGGCTTGTGGACTACCGAAAAATGGAACCCACAAATGATGTTGGATAACGAAACAAACGTGTTTGTATATGACTCGGTTCAAGGTTTTTCTATTTTTGACGAGTTTGGCAACTATTACAAATCGATTGATATAAAAGGATTGAGCCAGTTTCAGGTAAAAAAAGAGAACATACTTTGGTATAAAAACCATACGCTTTCCTCTTACAATTATAAATATTTCAAAACCGATACGCTTGCAATCGACTCATTTGCCAGCTGTGTTCGATTGGAAGAAAATCAACTTTATAGCTGGAAAAACGACACCCTAAAAATCATTTTTAAATAATGGCAACAAAAGATTTTAAGAAATATTACACCATTTCTGCCCCTCCAGATGAGGTTTATACTGCTTTAACATTTCAAAAAAGCATTGAGCTTTGGACAGACGATGAAGCCATAATGACAAATGAGCCCGGTAGTGAGTTTAGCCTTTGGGGCGGCAGTATTGTTGGAAGAAATTTGGAATTTGAACCCAACAAAAAAATTGTTCAGCAATGGTATTTTGATGGGCAAGAAGAACACTCCATTGTTACCATAAAACTGCATCCGCACAAAAAGGGAACATCGGTGGAGTTGCGGCACACCAACATTCCAGAAAATGAATTTGACGATTTTGCTGAGGGCTGGGATGAATATTATTTTGGAAACTTAATTGTATTTTTGGAAGATGACGGCGAAGAATAAATCTCAAAACAAAACAGTGGCAACCGCTCAAAGCGTGAGCGAATTTATAAACACTCAACAAAATCAGAGCAAAGAAGATTGCCAGACACTCGACACACTTTTTTCAAAGCTTACCGGAAAAACAGGCGTTATGTGGGGAGCTTCTATTGTAGGTTATGGCGACTTTCATTACAAATATGATAGCGGTAGAGAGGGTGATTTCTTTTTGGTAGGGTTTTCGCCTCGCAAACAAAATTTAACTATTTATATTATGGCCGGTTTTGCCGATGAAAGCATTATGAGCCGCTTAGGAAAATACAAAATCGGAAAATCGTGCTTATATGTAAAGAGTCTGTCGGATATTGATATGGAAGTACTTACCGAACTCGCAAACCATTCTATTGGCACATTGCAGAACAAATAATCCTTGCAACCGGTCAAAGCCGCATCACAGCTTCGATGAAAACGGATTTTTCAACCCGCTGTATGAGGTTAAATCCACCTTTAGCGAACCCACCCAAATATCTGTTTGAACCCTTATTGGCAAATGGTTTGCATCATCGCTAACCCAAACGGTCATGTCATCTTCGTCTTTAAACACTCTATCTACCACCAGTTGAGGTCTCAATTTGATGCATCGCACTTTACCCACGTCGGTTTTTAGTGTTTCTGTTCCCAAATATTTAAACTTGAGGTTATAAATTTTTTGGTCTAAATAAATATCCAAAGGATATGTTTTACCAACATAAGCATTGCTAAAATCAATGGTTCGGGCATAGTATGTGCCACTTACAATGTCTTGCACGTACTGTGGCATATCCATGTTCTTTTTAGCACCTCGAAGTTTTTTGGTTTCGTGGTTATAATACACCAAATCATTGTCCTTGTAGTTGTCTTCGTGCACTGATTTGAAATATTTTAAAGGAGCCATACTCTGACTATCAAGATTTGTTTCAAAGTGGTCGCGAACGGTGTACATCCAATCAAAAGATTTGTTTGTAGAACCTTTGGCAACAATATGATAGGTCGGACGATTGTCTATCATCTCATGTTTGCTGTCAACCTGCATGGTTACCGTAGCCGCATTGAGCAAACCATAATGTATGCGATATTCCAATTTTTCGCCATAACCAAAAGCAGCATTTTTTTGCTCCCGATATTTAAAGGTTGATTCTTCTCCTGTTTTAAAACTAAAAATCAGAACAGAAAGAATAAGTGCGGATGTATATTTTATCGTTTTCATAAGGGTCAAAACAATTAATTAAACGCAAATGTATTTTCAAAAAATATTCCAAAACTGATAAAAGAAGTTGACACCGTACAAATAAAAAAACAGCTCACCACTCAATATGCTGTTTATCATATACTTATATTAAATTTTTAATACCTACAGTTGGTGTATATTTGTGCCAATGAAAAAGTATTTTAGGCATTGGTTGACGCTGGTTGTGTGCATTTTTTTGTCTAAAATTTCATACGCACAACTCAACAATTCTTTTTTTTATATCGAACGAAACGACTCGATTAAAAATCAATTCAATCTGCACATTGAAAATATTGGGTATTTTAGAAATGTTGAATATACCAATGCCATTGACGAAGGCCGAACCTTGTTTGGCTACCAATTTTGGCCAGAAATGACGTATGGCATTTCGCAAAATGCACAAATAGCTGGAGGTGTTTTTGTGCAAAAAGATTTTGGTTCTTCAGGGTTTTATAAAATAGCCCCTACTTTTAGCTTTCAATACAAAAAAAAACAGCACACACTAAGATTTGGCAATGTGTTGGGCAGCGTGCAGCATGGCTTAATAGAGCCACTTTACGACCCAGAAAGAATTATTGAAAACCGAAATGAAAACGGGTTTCAATATTTGCTGAAAGCGAAAAAACTGAAAGGTGAATTTTGGATTGATTGGACCAAAATGATATACCCAAACAGTCCGTTTAGAGAAGAATTTACGGTAGGCACCACGTTAGAACCAACCATTATATCTAAAAAAGCAGTTAAACTTTCATTGCCAGTGGCTGCCTTGGCTTTTCACAAAGGTGGCGAAATTGACACATCCAAAATGCCAACTCAAAGCAACTTTAATTTCGATTATGGCATTCGGCTTATCTCAAAAATACAAAAACTTGATTCTTTTGTTCTCGAATTTCATGCTTTGGATTATGAAGACATCTCCACCACACCCGAGAATTTTATCGACGGTTTGGGGCAATATGCGGCCGTGTCGGCTTATAAAAATCAGTGGGGTTTGATGCTTAATTACTGGGATTCGCATCAGTTTTATAACCCCATGGGCGATGCCATCTATAGAACGGTTTCGTCAAAAAATCCGAACTATATTTTGAATTACCGCAAAATGGCCATGGCTCGTTTGTTTTTTCAAACCAATGTGGCCGAAAATCTGGACTTTTTGCTAAGAAGTAATTTCGTTTACGATATGAATCAAAAAACTACCGGAGTAATTGCCGAATTTTATATACGGTGGCATCCAAAATATACATTGTAGAATGGACGAAATCAAGCGGTTTGAGGATCTTTTAAATCACAATGAACTTCTGCAAGACACCATCAATCAAATACGCAAAGACCTAAACCTTGATGAAAAAGCCCTTTTTTGGAATTATGAATCGCAAGCTGCCTACAATGACTTTGTGAAATTGCTCGAAAAAGTGATACAAACTAAGTTAAGAAATGGGCAACCCTCTATTATGCAACTGCTTTATAGAGTGGATATTACTGAAAAACAATCGGCCATTTTGTGGCATTTGGATGAGGGTGATAGGGTTAAAAAGCTGACTTCCCTAATTTTGAACCGCGAATTACAAAAAGTGTTAACACGAAAATTTTACAGTAAAAATGAGCAAAACCCCGATTAAAATATACCACAACGCAAGGTGCAGCAAAAGCCGCGATGCCCTTTGTTTGCTGCAAAATGAGGATGTAGAAATAATTGAATATTTAAAAAATCCGCCTTCTGAAGAAGAACTGCAACAATTGGTGGCTCTTCTAAACATAAAACCCATGCAGCTTGTGCGAACCAAAGAAGAAGTTTTTCAAAAACACTATGCTCATAAAGCGGCCAACCGAGTAAACTGGATAAAAGTGATGGCCAAATATCCGGTGTTGATAGAACGCCCAATAGTTATAAAAAACGGAAAAGCCATTATTGCCCGACCACCCGAGCGGGTTTTGGAGTTGAAATAAACTATTTCCACCGCTTTAAACTACCCGAAGGAAAATGCCATTCCGGGGTAATTAAACTTTGACCCTCTTTTAAACTATACCACGGGTTCAATTTAGTATTTGTTGGATTTATCAATATATGAATATCCTGAGCAGGCATATAGCTTTGTGCCAATAAAAATATTGGGTTGCCCGTGCTGTCTTGTGCCACATCCATAACGGTAATAGCATGGCCGTATGGGTTGCCCGTTTCATGAAAAACATCGCCAGGCTTTATTTCTTTAATGGATATGGAGCTAACTTCATTGTTCATGGATTTTGTGCCGCAATAGCTAAACACCAAATCCATGTATTGCCGAAAACAGGTGTATGAATTGTCTGGTGTAGCCGTTTTTACCCAAGTAACAGTATTGCCCGAAATTTTGGCTCGATACCCTTGTGCATATTTGCTCCATTCGGCAAGGTGTCCACTAGTAAAGTGAAACTTTATTTTGTCGAACTGTTTGGTTTCAAAAAGATATTCGGCCCTCAATCGCATCACGGCATCAGCACATTGCTGCAAATCTCTGCTTCCCACATCTATATCTATAATGGCATATTGTGCCGATTGGTTTAATTTTAATTGACCATTGAAAAGCCGCACCAAACTGTCCTTTTTTAGAGACAATTTTTGGAGAAAAAACGCGAAACTGCCACTATCAGCCGGTAATCTTTTATATCCCGAAGGCAAAGCTATTTCTTTTACTTTTTCGGGTTTTTTGTTTTCTTTGGTTTGTTCAACGGTTTGAGTTTTGGCATTTTGTTGCTGATTTTTCTTCTGTCCAGAAGCACCGCAGCTGCCTATTATAGCTACACCAACGCCCAGTAAGAACCAATTATTTGCAAAAAATTTCATACCTATTAAACGGTAAAAAAAACAAAACTATTGCAAAGCTAAAACCACGTTGTTTTTCGTTGAAAAACACAGTACAATCGTTGATAAATAGGCGAGCAGGTGGTTTTAATATTGGCTAACATTGCAGGAACGGTTTTTGAGTAACATTTTTAAAAAAACAGAAAAATGAAAAGCATTGGGTTTAAAATAGCGTTGGTGGTGAGTCTTCTTCTCCCATTTGCCTTGTTATTTGCACCTGAGCAAAAATCAGCCACCGACAGTTGGGCAGAAACCAAGTTGAGCGAAATGACTTTGGACGAAAAAATAGCTCAACTAATGATGATTGAGGTTCGTCCAACATACGGGCAGGCTCACTTAGATGCTGTTCGAAATACCGTTGACAAATATCAAGTGGGAGGCATTATTTTGTTTAAAGGAGAGCCTTTGAGCGAACTTCGACTTACAAACGACTATCAATCTATAAGCAAAACACCATTAATGGTAGCCATTGATGGAGAATGGGGTCTTGCCATGCGGTTAAGCAATACGACTTCGTTTCCATACCAAATGGGTTTGGGTGGCATTGCCGACAACGATATTATTTTTCAGATGGGTCGTCAAATTGGCCGCCAATGCCGCCGTATGGGTATTCACGTGAACTTCGCTCCGGTGGTGGATGTAAACAACAATCCTAAAAATCCGGTAATCAACTACCGTTCTTTCGGTGAAAGTCGCGAAAATGTAGCTGCTAAAGGATGGGCTTATGCCAAAGGTATGCAAACCGAAAACGTAATTGCTTGTGCCAAACATTTTCCCGGACATGGTGATACTGACGTTGATTCGCATAAAGATCTTCCCGTTATTAATCATTCCAGAGAACGACTTGACTCGATTGAGCTCTATCCGTTTCGTTCTTTGATAGATAGTGGGGTAATGAGCATCATGACTGCTCACCTTTATATACCAGCCATCGACAACAGAGCCAATACTGCAATATCTATTTCAGAAAAAGGTATTAACGGGTTGCTTCGCAATGAGCTTGGTTTTAATGGACTTGCTTTTACCGATGCTTTGAATATGCAAGGCGTTGCCAAATTCTATCAACCCGGCGAATTAGAGTTGAAAGCTCTTATTGCCGGAAACGACATTTTGCTTGGGCCAACAGATGTGCCAAAAGCTATTCAAGTAATCAAAAATGCGGTGGCTACTGGCAAAATTTCGCAAGAGTACATTGACTCAAAAGTGCTGAAAGTGCTTTATGCAAAACAATGGTTGGGTTTGGACAACTATGAGCCTGCTGCCGAAGAGAATTTGTTGGAAGAATTGAACTCTAATTATGCCACATTCCTGCTCAATTCACTCATTTCTAAGCAACTGTGTGTGGTGCAAGACCAAGATAATTTGTTGCCCATAAGCGTAAACAGCAAAGCAAAAATTGCCACCTTGAGTGTTGGTGGAGGACTATATAATGAGTTTCAAAAAACCATTGAGCATTATCATGCTGTTCAACATTTTGAGGTATCCTCAGCTGTTTCAGCTAATGTGGCTGCAAACATGAAAAGTAAACTAAAAGACTATGACTTGATAATTGTGAGTATGCACAATACAAGTCGTTATCCTAAAAATAACTATGGGGTAAATTTGGCCACTGCCAAATTTTTAAAAGAATTGAATCATGAAAAAAAGTGTGTTTTTGTTGACTTCGGAAACCCCTACAATCTGGCATTTTTTGACGGAATGAAAACGGTGGTAATGGCCTATCAGGATGATAAAACCAACCAAACAAAAGCTGCTCAAATGCTTTTTGGAGCCATTCCTGCCGATGCCTTTTTGCCCGTATCGGTTAGTCAAGAGTTCAAACTATACAGCAAAAGTCTTGTGCCCGATTTGCAAATTCTTCAATTTGGCGAGCCTGCCGAGGTGGGCATGAGTGAAAAACATTTGCTAAAAATAGACAGCATTGCCAAAGATGCCATCAGCAATGGAGCTATGCCGGGTTGCCAAATTTTGGTAGCCAAAGATGGCAAAGTTGTTTATCAAAAATCGTTTGGAAAACACACGTACAACGGCAGCCGCATGGTGGTAAACGATGATTTGTATGACTTGGCTTCTATAACTAAAGTAAATGCAACAACGCTTGCAGTTATGAAACTGGTAGAAGATTCTGTAATGAAAATAAATGACCCATTGGCCAAATATTTGCCCGATTTGGATACTACTAACAAAAATCATATTACCATAAAACAAGTGTTGACCCATACTGCAGGATTAAAACCTTTTATTCCATTTTATGAAGCTACCATAAGCGACCCTATTGCGTACGACACTATTTATTCAAAAATTCCTTCTGAGAAATTTTGTGTGAAGGTGGCCGACAACCTATATATGTGCAAAGACTATCAAAAAGTAGTGTTTGGTGAAATTTATGATTCGGATGTAAAAAACCCAGGCAATTACAATTACAGCGATTTGGGTATGATGTTGATGCGATTTGCCATCGAAAATGTGACACACACACCATTTGATCGATATGTTGATAGCGTTTTTTACCAGCCCATGGGTTTGCGAACCATGACTTTTAAACCGTTGGATAAGTTTGATTTGTCTGAAATAGTGCCGACCGAAGATAACGCCGATTTTAGAAGAACACTTGTTCATGGATATGTGCACGACCCAGGTGCTGCAATGCTTGGCGGCGTTTCCGGCCATGCAGGTTTGTTTAGCAATAGTGCCGATGTGGCCGCTGTGCTGCAAATGTTGCTTAATGGCGGATATTACAACGGTAAACAACTTTTGCATGCCGAAACCATAAAAGAGTTTACTAAATATCAATTTGCCGACTCCCGACGAGGTTTGGGTTTTGACAAGCCCGAAAACGACCGAAGAAAAGTGAATCCGGCCTCAGATTATGCCTCTTACCAGTGTTTTGGACATAGCGGTTTTACGGGCACCATTATGTGGGCCGACCCTGCAAATGGTTTGGTTTATGTTTTTCTTTCAAATCGGGTTTATCCAACTGCCGAAAACAAAAAACTTGTAAGCATGGGTGTTCGCACAAAAATCATGGATGTTATATATGAGTCGCTGGACTGATTTTATATTTTTGAACAAAATTGAAAACAACACAATAGTCTCACCAATTAAAATGTAGAATAGAAAATGAAAAAATGGATTTTTATCATCGCACTTAGTTTCTCACTATCCTCTTGCGACACACTGTTGCAGGCACTTGAAACAGCCAACCAAGTAACTGGAGGCATCACCGAAGGTGAAGCCGCACAGGGACTTAAAGAAGCCTTGACCAACGGTGTTGGAACAGGCACGAACTTTTTGGGCAAAACCGATGGATTTTTAAAAAATGCAGCCTACAAAATTTTGCTCCCTCAAGAAGTAAGAGATGCCGAGCAAAAAATTAGAAATAACCCAATTACCAATGCCTTGGCCGGAAAACATCTCGACAACCTTGTTACGGCCATGAACCGTGGTGCCGAAAACGCCATGGCCGAGGCAAAACCCATTTTTGTTGATGCCATAAAAGCTATGAGCATTAGAGATGCCATAAATATTGTGACAGGCGGCAATGGTGCTGCCACCAATTATCTTAAAAATGCCACCTCAGCACAACTAAAAGAAAAGTTTTTGCCCGTTATAAAAAGTTCGTTAGATAAAGTAAATGCCAACGAACCATGGAAACAAATTAGCTCGGCTTACAACACTGTGATGGGTAAAAACGTGACCACTGATTTAAACCAGTATGTTACCGATTTGGCTATGACCGCTTTGTTTACCGAAATCAAAAAACAAGAGGATAATATTCGTGCAAACCCTGTAGAAAGAACAACAGAAATACTTAAAAAGGTGTTTAACTACGCCGATCAACAAAAGAAATAATTGCACATTATTTTAATAAAAACCTCGCTAATGGCGGGGTTTTTTTTGTCCTAATAAATTGGATATATTTGGTTTGTTTATTACGAACCAATTTTTTGAAAAAAGCAGACTCGTACTGGTTATTTCAGACAGTCTTTTATCGTAGAACAAAAAGCCAAACCCCTCTATTGCCGGATATTCGGATTGTTTTCTAACATACAGAAAAAAATAGAAAATGGTATCTCCATTTTGGCATTGAAAAATATTTTCGCCACAATGTTTTTCTGTTTTATATTTTGAATCATGAGCTGATAGAGGAAAGTTAAGAGCAAGACTTTCCATTTTCCTCTTGTTAAAAGTAACTTCAATGCTTTCGGGGACTTGAGATAAATGGATTGAAATGGTTAGACAAATCAACAAAACCAGCACTTTTCGATGTTTCCGAAGATATAAAAAAGAAATTGCTGCCAAACCGACAACGATAGTTCCCCAATAAAATAATGAACGAGTCTTAAATTGATTTGGATTGAGGATTTCGTTATCGAAAAATATCAGACGATAGCGAAAGCAAAAAAGAGCTTGGAATAGGAGGCATAGAATAACCAGTATTATGTATTTTCTCTTTATCAAAATTGCCTGTTTTTCTGCCAAAGGTCATTTATTTTATTGGGGTTGGAGCAAGTATTACCTCACCACCGAGCCATTTTCCAGACCTGCTTTTGGTGAAACGAAAACCAATTTTCCTTCGGAATTTTCGGCCAAAAGCAGCATACCATTTGATTCGATGCCTCGCATTTTACGGGGTGCAAGGTTGCAAACTACGGTAACTTGCAAACCAACCAATTCTTCAGGGCTAAAATGCTCGGCAATGCCCGAAAGAATGGTTCTTTTTTCAAAACCCACATCTACCAACAGCTGCAACAGCTTGTCGGCCTTTGGCACCTTTTGAGCTTCTAAAATAGTTCCTACCCGTAAATCTATTTTAGCAAAATCATCAAAAACAATGGTTTCTTTTACAGGTTCAAGCGATGTTGTTGTTTGCACTTTGTTTTGATTTTCAAGTTTTTGCATTTGCTTCTCAATGGCTTCATCTTCTATTTTTTCAAACAAAAGTGTGGCTTGGCTTATGGTTTGTCCGGCCATGATGTTTTCTGACTTAAGATTTAGCATTTGTTTTATTTTGGTTGACGTTTTGGGTAAAAACGGTTCACAAACCTGGGCAAATTGTGCCACCAGCCGCAGTGAAACATTTAGAATCTCTTCCACCTTTTGTTGCCCGTTTTCCTCTTTTATCACATGCCACGGGGCAGTATCTTGCAAAAATTTGTTACCCAATCGAGCTAAATTCACACATTCGGCAAGCCCATCTCTAAACCTAAATTTGTTTAAACAATCATCTACCAATTTGGCTATTTCATTGGTCTCGTTCAAAATTTCGGAATGGTTTTGAGCTTCGTTTGCAGGCACCGTTCCATTGCAAAACTTGTGTGTTAAAACCATTACACGGTTTACCCAATTGCCTACAATGGCCACCAATTCATTATTTACTCTGGCTTGAAAATCTTTCCAGCTAAAATCGCTGTCCTTGGTTTCGGGCATCACGCTGGTCAAAACATATCGCAACTCATCTTCCTTGTCTACAAAATCCTCCAAATACTCATGCAACCAAACCGCGTGGTTTCGACTGGTAGAGAGTTTTTTGCCCTCCAAATTCAAAAACTCGTTGGCGGGCACATGGGTTGGTAAAATATAGTTGCCATGGGCATGCAGCATAGCCGGAAAAATAATGGTATGGAAAACGATGTTGTCTTTTCCCAAAAAATGGGTTAACTCGGTTTCGGGGTTTTGCCACCAGTCTTTCCAATCCTCTGTTATCTCTGCTGTTGATGTAATGTAACCGATAGGTGCATCAAACCACACATACATTACCTTACCCTCGGCATTGGGCAATGGCACAGGAACTCCCCAATCCAAATCTCGGGTCATGGCCCGGGGCTTTAACCCATCGTTGAGCCAGCTTTTGCATTGCCCAAAAACATTGGTTTTCCAAACTTCTTTTTGTGTTTCTACCCATTGGTTTAAAAACTCATTTTGAAGTTTATCTAAGGGCAAAAACCAGTTTTTTGTTGGCTTTTTAACTGGAATATTTCCTGTTAAGGCTGACTTTGGATTTATCAATTCTGCCGGACTGAGTGTTCGACCGCATTTTTCGCATTGATCGCCATAGGCTTCTTCAAAACCGCAGTTTGGACAAGTACCTGTTATGTATCTATCGGCCAAAAATTGACCCGCCTGTTCGTCATAAAACTGTTCGGTCGTTTCCTCGATAAACGAACCATTGTCGTATAATCTTTTGAAGAAATCTTTTGCTATTGCATGGTGTTTTGGGTTGGTAGTTCTTGAGAAATTATCAAACTGAATACCCCATTTTTCAAGGCTTTCTTTGATAATTTTATGGTTTATGTCCACCACTTGCTGAGGGCTAATTCCGTCTTTTTTTGCTTTTAAAGTTATGGGAACTCCGTGTTCGTCGGTGCCACATACAAACATGACATTTTTGCCTTTGCTTCGCAAAAACCTTACGTAAATATCGCTGGGCAAAAAGCAACCCGCCAAATGCCCAATATGCAAAGGGCCATTGGCATAAGGCAACGCACAAGTAACTAAATGTTTTTTAGGAAATGTCATGCCGCAAAATTAGTGGAGTTTTGCTTTTTCGATATAAAAATACCTTCGTAGGTTTGGTAATACTCCCTTCCCCGATTTGTATCCATACGAAATGATAGAGCCGCAACCATTGGGAACGGCATTTCGGCTGGTATAATACAATTCATTCGTATTGGTGTTTGTGCTGGTATCTATGTCTATTTTAATTCTTCCTGGCAAAATGGTGGCTGTTCGCACATCAAAACCAAATTGATAGAGGTATGATGCCGTATCGCTGCACAAAAAAGGATTTAAGCGAGGGGATAATGCGGAAATAAGTTCGCCGCTTTCCAGACTAACAAAATAATCGCCCTTAAACTCTGTAAACATATCGAATTGAACAATGGAAGCGTGGCTAAAAAAATACCCGTCGGTTGATTTTGGCAAACCGGCCACGGTTTGGCCATTGCGTATTATTGTTCCTGTTGGGCTACTGGTAATCGGCTCGTAACCCTCTAAACTAAGAGAAACTCTATCCCCATTTTTTTTAACTGAGGTTACCATACATTTCTCTGGTATGTCCAGTTCGGTTTCTCGTGTTTCAGCTTTGTCTATCTTTCGTTTTAAGCTTTCTCTTTCTGTATTATTAAGATAGTTGTAATAGTTTGTAAGTTTTGTAAACGGCATTGCCGAATATCGAATAGCTGAACCATCTTGCACCAAACCGGCAAATACCCCTAAAGCATTTTGGTTGAAATATTTGGAATAAGTTCCCACAAATAATAAGTCTCCATCATCAGTCTCCACCACTCCAGCTTGAATGGTTCTGTAAGGAAAAGTTATTTTGTGCTTCATCATTGATTCCGTTTCCGTTTCAAATCTATAAGCGTATGTGTAATGATGTTTTTTACCTTTTTCCTGCCACACAAAAAGCACATCGTTAGAATGCTGCAAAGTGGTTAAGCACACATAATCGAATGTTGTTCTTCGTGTTTTAGCCGAAACGTCAAATGTTCGGAAGGTGCTCTTTTTTAAATCATACACTGTCAGCTCTTCGTGGTTCGGCATGTGGTTTAGTAAAAACATTTTGTGTTGATTTATCCATATTTTCGGTTCATAGATGTGCTTGCTGAGCATTCCACCAAAGCTATCTATCGAAAAATCGCTATTGATGCAATACAGCGTAAAATTTCCGTATCGATAGTCATAAAAAAATTGGGCAAACAAGCTATCGGAATAAAAACTTGCCGAATATTTGTCACGAAAACTGGGGTTTACAGTTATTGTGTCGATGGCTTTTAGGTTGGAGTCAAACAAAATATAGTTTCTTTTGGGGTTAAAACCTGCTGTTTGATAGTTATCGAAAACCGTGAGTGCCACGCCCGATTTAAACACATTAATTTCTCCAATTTTGAGTTTGTCGGTCATTGGAATAAGAACAGAAGTTTGGCAAACGGCCAACAAATGAAATGTCAATAAAGCACCTATAAGTATTGTACGCATATTGGCCAAAAATATTGAATATTAAACGATTGAACAAACACCCTTTTACACTTGGCCAAAAAACCCTTTTGTCATAATAATGTAAAAGAAGGGTAAAATAAATCCATTTTCAAACAATTAGAAAAAAAGCAATGTTTGTGCTGATTAAAGATTATTAAAAGTTTAAAAATGAGAAAGACATTATTGTTCTTGACTATGGCTGCCAGTGTTGCGTTTATGACTTCATGTGGTGGCGGAAGCAAAGGTGTTGAAACTAGTGGTGCTGCTGACACCGCGGGTACAAGTGCAGAGAGCGTTACATACAACGTAAATACTGCTGAATCAAAAGTTATGTGGACCGGAAAAAAGGTTATTCAAGGTACTCACAGCGGAACCGTTGCCATCTCTAATGGAACGCTCTCTGTGAAAGGAGATGAAATTGAATCAGGTAATTTCACTATTGACATGACAAAAATTGCTGAGGTTGTTCCCGAAGGGGAAAAAGTTGACCCAAAATTTGTTGGTCACATTTCTAGTGCTGAATTTTTTCATATCGACTCATTTCCTATGGCAAAATTTGAGATTACTCAAGGTGGAAAAGAAACTATAAAAGGTAATTTGACTATTAAAGGAATAACAAAGGAAATTTCCATCCCTGTTACCCAAACAATGTCAGAAAATGGTTTAACAGCTACAAGTAAATTTACCATCAACAGAAATGATTGGGGGATTACTTGGGGCAACGGAACAACCAATAAAATTGCCATGCTTAAGGACAACTTTATCAGCGATGACATCGAGTTTGAAGTGCATTTAGTTGCCAACAAATAAGTGTAACTTTTAGGTATTAATATAAAATTGGGGTTGACAGTGTCAGCCCCTTTTTTTATGGTAAAATTTTAAGAATTTGTTTGTTTGAAGCTGTTTTTAACGGCCACAAGGCGAGCCAACTCTCCGGCAATGTTGGCATAAGCCTGTTTCACACTTTCCTGCCGTGAAATAGCTGTACCCTCATCGGCAGCCAACCGAACAGCCTCTACCAACGGAATTTCTCCAAGCAACTGTAAATCAAATTGTTCCGATAATTTTTTGCCCCCTTCTTTTCCAAATAGGTAATATTTCTTTTCGGGCAGTTCGGGCGGTGAAAACCAACTCATGTTTTCGATAATACCAAAAATTGGCAGTTTTAGATTAGGGTTCTTAAACATTCCAATGGCTTTTTTACAATCCGCCAAAGCCACATCTTGTGGTGTGGTTACTATTACCACACCATCCACCGGAATTTGTTGAGTAACCGTTAGGTGAATATCTCCTGTGCCGGGCGGCAAATCGAGGATGAGGTAATCCAACTCACCCCAATTTACATCGGTTGTAAACTGCCTAATAGCCGACGAAGCCATAGGACCTCGCCAAACAATGGCTTGTTCTTCGGGTACCAAAAAACCTATGGAAATTACCTTAACACCCTGCGAAAGTAGTGGCTCCATTTTGCCATCTACTTGTTTTGGATGTTGGTTTTTGAGGCCAAACATAGTGGGCATACTAGGGCCATATATGTCGGCATCTAATACCCCAACTTTGGCACCGCTTTCGGCAAGAGAATAAGCTAAATTGGCGGCTACCGTCGATTTTCCGACACCCCCTTTTCCGCTGGCTATGGCAATAATGTTTTTTACCTGCGGAAGCACCTCTTTTGCCTCTCTGGCTGTTGTAACCTTGCTGGTCATGTTTGGAATAACCTCAAGTTCTTTGCTCACAAAATGTTTTACCGCATTGATGCACGCATTTTTAATCATGTCTTTTAGCGGGCATGCCGGTGTGGTTAAAACCACGTCAAATTTTATAGTATTTCCCTCTATTTCAATGTTTTGAATCATGTTGAGGGTAACCAAATCTTTTTTTAAATCAGGGTCGTCAACATGGCTTAATGCCGACAAAATTTGCTCTTTTGAATAACTCAATTTTCTACCTTTTTACCAATAAATCGATAATTCATTTTTTTGATGAACCAGCCAAAAAATTTGCTTTCACCTAAAATGGAACCAATCAAAAATAATAACAATTGATAAATGAAATAGATTGCCACAAGTTTTACCAAAAATGCCAACCATTTTGCATCAATATGAATACCTAAAACTTTAAAAAGTGATTTTCGAACAAAAACGGTAAACGAACCCGTGATGGCAAAAATGACCCAAATCTTTATCATCCTTTGGTCGGAGTCAATGTTCCACTTTTGCTTTAGCTTTTCCCAATATTTTTTCACAGGGCAAAAGTATTTATAAGTTGCTAAGCTGCCTTTACCATTCATTTTTTTATACCATAAAAAATCAACCAATAAAAAAGCGAGGTTGAAAACAACCTCGCTAAAAAGTCTGAATGCCAACAAAAAATTTATCAGAACCGATAGGCAAAGCCAATGCTTCGAGCATAACCTTCATAATAATTATCAGATCCGTACACTCTAAAACCCATAGATCCACCAAAATTGAACGTATATCTTTTATAATTTACTCCCAAGCGGTACAAAAACGTAAGATTTGGATTATCAAAATTGCGAATTTTAATATCATAATCACTTACTGTAGCTTCATTGATTTGGCCAATATTGTATAGTTCAATCTCTTCGTTGCTCCACAATCTTAATCCAATATCAAGTCCACCTTCAACCGAAAGACCTTTTACCCAGTTTATTTTATAGCCGAGTGCAAACTTCTTGCCCAAGTAAAGATTGCTTAGCCTCAGATCAGTTTTGTAATAGTTAACTTCCTTTAAATAGTCCGGAATTCCACTGCCAAAAACTATGTAATGTCTATATTCCATCTCTCCGTAAAAGAATTGCTTTGAATATTGAATATTGGTAGCATTTCTGAAATAAAGATTTTTTGATTTTCCTAATGGCCTCTCTTTATTACGGATATTTACGTTGGCATAAAAACCACCGTTTTGCTCTTCCGGAACGAATGCTCGTCTTATGTAATTTGCCGATTTTCCATTATATGAGCTACTTATATCCGAAGGGGTGACATTTGTTACATGGATAATTCCTAACCATCCCAAACCTACTTCATCAAAAAACTTGGATGTAAACTTTTTCTCTTTTTTACCATGTTTAGAATCCGAATTCATACTCATACCGGTGTAGGTAACGCCTTTCGGAAGTTTAATGATGTCTATTTGGTAATTGGATGTACTGTCTTCAATGGTTACAGATACTTTGTGGTTTAGCTCGGGGGCAGTTACAGAAATATTCTCATCATTGATTCCAACGTTTACCACGTCTTGTGCAAAAATGGAATTGGCTGTAATTAACATTACTCCGAGTGCTGTGTTTTTTAAATTCCGTTTCATAACATATTCTTTTATACCTCATAATAGAATCAACTTTTTAAAAGTTACAATCAAGTAGAACAAAAAATGTTATCTAAACATAGAATAATCATCAGAAAATCTAAAGTGAGCGAAATCCTAAAACTCAATTTGGATTAAACAGCGTGAGCATATATACGCTCATTCAAAAAAAAAAGCGAGGTTGTTTCCAACCTCGCTTTAACGCTAAATGCCAACAAAAAATTTATCTGAATCGAAAGGCAAAACCAATGCTTTGGGCGTGACCAGATATTTCAGTGTCAGAACCAAAATATCTTGTTCCCATAGAGTAACCATAATTAAAACTATATCGTTTATAGTTTACTCCAAGTCGATTCATGATGGTTACTCCCGGATTGAATAGGTTAGACAAGTAAATATCATATTTGTCTTTGTATATTGGCACATCATTCAACCAAGCCTCTGTGTTATATAGGTTGACATTTTCTTTGTTGAATAATCGAACGGCGATATCCAAACCATACTCTACCGATAAGCCTTTTATCCGATTAATTTTGTAGCCAAGTGCCAATTTTTTACCTATATAAAGATTGGATAGAGCAATATCTGCCTTAATGTCTGTATGGAGAAGCAGGGAATCTGTCGAACGGTTTTCTATGTTCTCGTATAGTCTGTATTCCATTTTCCCATAGAAAAATTGCTGTGCAAAATGAATATTGGTAGCATTGTGATAATAGAAGTTTTTTGATTTTCCAAATAGTCGTTCTTTTTTTCGGATATTTAGATTGGCATAGAATCCCCCATTTTCAGCATCGGGCAAAAAGGATCTTCTGGTGTAGGTAAAGGTAGAAGGAAGAGTCCAAGAAGTCCAAATATAAGATGGAGTGTAAATTTGTTGTGGCAACACATTCGTGTATCCCAAACCTACTTCATCAAAAAACTTGGATGTAAACTTTTTTTGTTTTTTGCCATGTTTAGAATCCGAATTCATACTCATACCTGTGTACGTAACACCTTTTGGAAGCTTAATGATGTCTATTTGGTAGTTGAATGTGCTGTCCTCAATGGTTATAGATACTTTGTGGTTTAGCTCGGGGGCGGTTACAGAAATATTCTCATCGTTGATTCCAACGTTTACCACGTCTTGTGCAAAAATGGAATTGGCCGTGAGTAATGTTATGCCAAATGCTATTTTTTTAATTTTTGTTTTCATAACATATTTTATATACCTCTTTATAGAATCAACTTTTTAAAAGTTACAGATGAATTTAGTTTTTTTAGAAACTGAGTGCAATGTATATTGGGTTCTCATTGTTGCCGTCTAATTTCAAATAGAGCTTGTCATTTTGCCGAACAAACGTGATGTGCTTATCTGCCACCAAATCCAGAAGTTTAATGTTTTGTTCTTCAATGTCGCGTACGGTATAAACAATGTCAGTGGCCTCTACCGAAGTATTGGAAACACTAAATTTTCGTGTATAGGGTTTCACTTTTGCCTGAACAATTTCAATTCTTGGTGTGCTGTCTGGTTTTATTGTTGGAAAAGGCTTCGGAGACACCGCAATCGGTTGTTCAGATCGAATCAACGTATCAACCGAAAATGTGTCGATTAATATATTTTGCACCTCAACATACACTTCTTTGGGTATCCAATTCTTGATTTCTTCCAATGTTTCGGTTTCTTCCGTTTCGTGTGATTGGGCCATTTTTTCTTCTGCTGCCTTTATTTCTTGTTGCTGCACGGGCTCATTTTTGAGCGTGTCATTGCTCACCACCACAACCCCGTTTTGAGTATGTTTTGTACGGTCAACATTCATAACCACAGCAATGCCAATGATTAAGGATGCAGCTATGGCCGAAATAATTCGGAACATGGGTATTACCCTTTTTCGCTCCGGTTGGGCTACCACAAGGGCTTCAGCCTTAATATTTTCAAAAAATGATTCGTGTGCTTCGGCATATTTTTCCGACTCATCTTGCAGCATGGCCTTTTGCCAACAATCCCACTCGAACGAGTAAAATGAATTGTTTTCTATTTCTTTTAAAATAGCTTGTCTTTCTGTTTGGTCATATTCGTTTTCTAACAATTTAAAGAAAACGGTTTCGTAATTTTCTTCATTTAATCTATTTGTCATGATACACCTCCAACTTTATAATTTGTTCTTTGAAAGCCTTTCTGGCTCTAAATAAATAGACTTTTACCTGAGCCAAACTCAAATCTACCATATCCGAAATTTCCTCATAGCTATATGCCTCCAAATCGCGAAGCACAATCAGTTCTTTATCTCTTGCCGACAATTTTTCCAATGCTTTATATACAAGGTCTTTGCTCTCATAAGCCGCTTGAGTACTGCCAATTTGGTGTTGCGATTCAATTTCAACAGTATCTTTTTTTAGCTTATAAAAATCCTTGACTTTGTTTCGAACCACGGCAAACAAAAAGGGTTTGGCCTTTTCCGTTTCCACACCGTCAAGTTTGTTCATCAAGGCTATAAAACTCTCCTGCACCATATCTTTGGCTTGCTCAATATCGCTAATCTGCCTGTCGGCAAATTGAAGCAACCGAGGACCCAGTTGATTGACGCAGATATTGAATTCTTGGAGTGTCACTTGCAGGGGAATAGAATCAAAGTTCGGAAAGTTACAACGAAAACAAAGTTTTTGAAAAAAATATTCCTTTTGTCAAAAATTCGAATCAAAACTTCATTTTAACCGCCAGATTATTAGGCCTTTGTTTTCTATCTTTGAGTCGTATATTTTTTCATATTTCTCTAATAAAAATGCCTTTATATCCTTGTATTTGTTGGTTAAACCCAATGTTTCACTTGATTGAATAATGAATTGGTTCGGCCTTTCTATCAGTGTTTTTTTGAATATGTTAAACCGCACTTGGGCATAATCATCCTGAATAACAAAAAAATGAAATACCGGAATCGGGATGTACGAATTGGTATAGTACTTATTTCTGAGATAAAAACTTGCCAAATCCGGGTCGTCGATATAGACACTTGCTCCGGTTGGAATGTACTTTTCAATTGTTTTTTCAAACGGCTTAGCCAATAATGTTGGGTTTTCTTTTGATCCATTTTGTTGAAATGAGTTGAGATTTTGATATGAAAATACCACAGCAAAAATCAACAAAGCAGTGTTAACAAACGGAAACCTTCGTTGCTGTAAGAACTCCGTCAAACTAACGACGCCCACTACAGAAACAATGGAATAAGAAAAAATCATCTGCAAAAAATAATGGCCAAACGTGTAGCCCGACACACAGCAGCTCAATAGCTCTACTACAAACTGTGAAGCAATGACAAGACACAGTTTTTTATTGGTGCTTGGAAGTAGAAATGCAAAAAATATGAGCAGGGGTAAGAAGGCTGCAAAAGAGCCAATAGGTTCAAAAATTTGGAGGTATTTGTTTAGGCCAATGGATAGTTTTTGCATAAGGTTTAAATCCAAAAACTTGCTATATGCCGAGGTATAGTTTATATATTTTAGAAAACCACCAACTCCCCCTGTAAACAGCAAATAAAAGGTAAACGGCAATAGCCCAAGCAAACCACCCCACACAAAAGGAATCCATTTTTTGAAGTTGTATGTAAAAACTAAAAACAACCACCACGGGATAATCGAAAAAACAAATGGCTCTTTAAACAAGGTGGCCGTTGCTGCAAATATTCCGGCAAAAAGTAATTGTTTCTTTTGTTCGTTTTGATGAAATTTTAATAAAAAAGTGATTGATAATATAAGAAATTGTAGGCCATACTCTTCGGTATATCCACCTCGACCATACAAAAGCCCATTGTAGAAAAGTGTTAAAAACAAAATGAGTACAGCCAAAACCTGCCACCATTTTTTTAACCAATTTCCGGCAATAGAAACAATGTTGAACACCGTGAGCACTCCGAGCAAAAACTCTAAAATGCGGTAGGGCAAATAATGGTTTATCATACCAACGACATAAATCATCGGCGGTTTGCTGGCCCAAATATCATTATACAATGTGCGACCATGAAGCAACTGGTTGGCAACCGTTTGAAAAAGTGTTTGGTCAAATTCTAAACCTTTGTTTGCAGTAATAAAAAAATAGCTTCTGAAATAAAGGAAAAGAAAAAACACGCCAAACCATACCATAAAACCCCTCTTGCTGCCAAACGATATGTTAGTTGAAACAATCAGCTTTTTTTGAATTAACAATTTTGCGGCAAATTATCACAAAATCATCCAAAACATACATTCAAACCTTTAAATTGCAACACTATGAAGAGATTCTTAAAAATTTTGGGTCTATTGATTTTGCTGGTAATAATTGGCTTGTTGGTTTATTTTAAGCTGGGCAAGGTGGGCAATATAGATGCTCTAAAACTTGTTCCGGGCAACGCCATGTATGTGTTAGATTGCGAAAAACCGATAAAAAACTGGAAAGAACTAAGCAGCCACCCGATATGGAATGTGCTCAAATCGCACCCAGAGTTTGCTGATTTGACCGAAGATGCAAATTACCTCGACTCATTGATTGATAACAATAAAACTGCATTCAAATTGGTGGGCGACCGCAGGGCGATTATTTCTGCCCACCCTACCACCAAAAACAATTATGACTTTTTGTTTATCGTCGATTTGAAGTCGGGTGCCAAACGAAAAATTGTTTTTAAAGGCATCGAAACTCTCTTAAAATCATCTGATTACAAAATAAAAAACTACACTTACCACAATGTAGAAATACTGGAAAGCACAGACAACTTGGGCGAAAAACTGGCCTTTGCACAAATAGAAGATCAGTTGGTGTGCAGCTATACAACTGGATTGGTAGAGCAATCTATTGAGGCCTTTGAGAAGCCTGAATTTGCCGAAAGTACTTTTTTTAAATCCTGTTTAGACAAATGCGAAAATGATGGGTTGGCACAGTTGTATGTGCAATATTCGATGCTTGACGAGCTGATGGCCTGCTACATGACCGATGTAGCCGATATAAAAACTCTTGGCGAATCGATGCGGTTTAGTTGTTTGGATTTTTTGACCCCAAAAAACAAGTGGCATTTAGAGGGTTTTTCTAACCTGAACCCGGAAGGTGACTCTTATTTGCGGGCAGTGCTAAACTCTGGGAAAAGCGACCACAAAGCTGGTGATGTTTTGAGCAACCGAACAGCGTGGTACATGAGTTTTAATTTTAATTCTTTTGGCGATTTTAGAAAAAACCTTAGCAAAGTGTTAAAACAACCATCTTTAGAAACTGCCGAGTTTATTCCTAATCAAAAACTGATTGAAAAGCTGCTCGGCATATCTGTAGAAGAACACTTGCTTGGGTGGATTGGAAATGAGGTGACAGTAGCTCAATTGAGAAACAACAATGCTTTGAACAAATCCGACAACTACCTTATTCTGCTGCGTTCGGAAGAAATTGCCGAAGCCCAGAAAAAGTTAAACACCATTACCAAACACCTAAAAAACCGCACTCCGGCCAAATTCAGGCAAATCGACTATAAAAATCATCAAATTCAATACTTAGACATAAAGGGTATTTTTAAACGACTATTTGGAAAAGCTTTCGATAAAATAGAAAAACCCTACTTTACCATTTTGGGCGATTTTGTAGTTTTTGCCAACAACCCACAAACCCTCATTGGCCAAATCGAAGATTACGAAAACAGCAAAACACTGAGTCAACTTGATTCTTACCAACGATTTTTAGACGATCTCTCCGAGAGTAGCGTAACGGTGTACTCCAACCCTCAGCATCTCGACAATGTGTTGATGCAGCGTATGAAACCCGAAAGCAGAACCAATATGGCCAAAAGCGAAAAATATTTCAATGCGTTTGAAAGTGTTGGCCTAACATTGGTTGCCGATGGAGACATGCTTAAAACCGAAGTTTCATTGAGGTTAAACGAAGGAAATGGCGAAGAAATGAACCCAACCAACGAAGCCGACTTGGCCGAAATGTACGCTAAATATGCCTCTGAGTTTACGGCCAACGATTCCATACCGGATATGCAGTTTGTGGAAGATGGTATCTACAAAAAGTTTTTTGCCGGAACCGACAAAATTGAAATTGAGGCTGAAACCAAAAACGGCGTGTTAAATGGCGATTATACTGAGTTTTACATTACAGGAGAAAAACACTTTGAAGGCAAATATAAAAAGGGTAGAAAAGCCGGAACATGGACCGAATACGGCCAGTCTGGCGAGGAGTTGAACAGAACGAAATATTAAAAACCGAAACGGTTTTTTCTAATTGCGTTTAGGATACTTTTTTGGAAATGAGTGTTTCCCAACCCTCATCAATTTTCTTGATGGTCAAACCCTCATCGTAATATATACCATTGTCCATTTTAGGCACTTTATAGTCTTCAAACCCATTGCTTTCTAAGTACATTCTTAAATCCACCACATCATCAAAAATCATCGATTCTTTGCGAAGAAGCGAAATTTTTTCGCGAGGTTGTTCTACCACCGATTCGGTTTTTTGAGGTTTACCAATAGTTATAACGTCTCCTTTTTTGTAGTTGAGCAGCATGGCCTTTACCTCTTCCAAATAATCATCGTCCATATCGATGGGCACAGCCAGTGTAATTACTTTTTTGTCGTTTTTGTTTAACCAAAATTGCGACCGACAGCTTGAGCTGCAAAAACGGGCATTTTTACGATTTGCTAAAAAAGCCGATTCGCAGTTTTCGCAAATTAATTCGGTTGACTTATGGTTTGTCTTAAAACCCTTGGTCGTTCTATACATTCCTAATTCTAATTGCATCTTAACGTTTATTAGATGCAACAAAATTGGCCATTAAAATCGTGCAATTCATATCGAGCTATGCACACTGTACAAAAGTTTGGACAAATAAACTAATTGGTTTAAAGACGGCTTCTATGCGTTGGTCATAGCCATAATGCCCTCAAACATTGCCAAGCCGTCAGTATTGAACAATTTGGCATCGGCAGCCCGTTCCGGGTGCGGCATCATACCAAACACATTTCTGTTTTTGTTTGTAATTCCGGCAATGCTCATGGTTGAACCATTAGGGTTTGTACCTTTATGCACATGTCCATTTTCATCGCAGTAGTAAAACAACACTTGGTCGTTATCAATCAACTCAGCAATGGTTTTTTCGTCGGCATAAAATCGACCTTCGGCATGGGCAATGGGTATTTTTACAATCGAATTTTTATCGAAATTTTGAGTAATTATGGTGTTGGTGGAAGCCGTTTTTAGATACACATTTTCGCAAATAAACAATTGGTTTTGATTGCGTAGCAATGCCCCTTCCAGCAAACCCGACTCGCACAAAATCTGAAAGCCATTGCAAATTCCCATCACATATCCGCCATTGTTGGCATGTTCGATAACGCTTTGCATAATGGGGCTAAGTTTAGCAATGGCCCCACTTCGCAAATAATCGCCAAACGAAAAACCGCCCGGCAAAAACACGAAGTCAACCCCTTTAAGGTCGGTATCTTTATGCCAAAGCAATTCCACTTTTTGGCCAGAAGTGCGTTCCAGCACTTCAATTAAATCGTGGTCGCAGTTAGATCCCGGAAATATTACAACACCAAATTTCATCCGCTCAAATTTTAATGCAAAACAACGCAAAATTTTCCATTCTTGGTTGACAAAATAGGGTGGCGTTTGTCGGAAAACCAACTTTGCCTTCCATCCATTCCCTGCTTTTTGCGGCTCCTAAAAATCTCCGAAGTCCAAATAGCAAGCACATCCACGGGAATCCCGAATACTATCGGACTTAACTTGCAATCTTGTCGGGGAGTATTCGAATCCCTGAATTTCATTTACGATTGTCAAATTTTGCCAATACCCAATACTGCGTTAGGTGCATGCTACACGTGTCGCTTGTAGAGGAAGCTCGCACCAGGGTGGTGATGTTGCCTTGATCCGTCAACCTATCCAAAATAAACTTAGATTTGCTTCTTATGAATAATTTTACCAGAGTCATTGCTTCCGTACTTATTCTTTACTCTTGTAATAACCAACAGGAGAATAAAAAAATCATTAAAGCAATTGGTCAGGATATATCTGCACCCATACAGATAACTATAGTAGCTGACTTGCACGACAGTCTGCAACCCAAAATCATTTCTTTGGATAGGATGCCCAAGCCCTTAGTAGTGCAGATTCCAAATAAGGCGGGAGGTTCCTATACCAAATCTGGCTCCAATGGCGTAACAACCTCCATTGATTTGAAGCCACCCATAAAAATATCATTGCCGATATTGCGAAATAAAGAAGGGGAGCCCATATTGGATAAGGATGGTAAAACATTTATTCTGGGTGATGGAGGCATATCCAATTTCACAAATTTTACCACAGACGATGGCCTGGCGTTGGATGGAATTAGTTGTTCTGTAATGGACAATGTTGGTAATCTTTGGTTTGGCACTTATGGCGGCGGAGTGTGCCGTTTCGACGGGAAATCCTTCAGCACTTTTACCACTGCTAAGGGACTGGCAGATAATTCGGTTTCCAGCATCTTAGAAGACAAAGACGGTAATCTCTGGTTCGGCACCGATGGCGGGGTAAGCCGTTTCGACGGGAAATCCTTCAGCAATTTTACCACCGCCCAGGGACTGGCAAATAACAAGGTTTGGAGCATCTTAGAAGACAAAGACGGTAATCTCTGGTTCGGCACTGCCGGCGGTGGGGTGAGCCGTTACGATGGGAAATCCTTCAGCACTTTTACCACCGCTCAGGGACTGGCAAATAATTCGGTTTGGAGCATCTTAGAGGTCAAAAGTGGTGATCTCTGGTTCGGCACTGAAGGCGGGATAAGCCGTTACGACGGCAAATCCTTCAGCACTTTTACCACCGCTCAGGGACTGGCAAATAATAAGGTTTGGAGCATTTTAGAGGACAAAAGCGGAAATCTCTGGTTCGGTACTTTGGGCGGCGGGGTGAGCCGTTTCGACGGGAAATCCTTCAGCACTTTTACCACCGCCCAGGGACTCGCAAATAATTCGGTTTGGAGCATCTTAGAGGACAAAAGTGGTGATCTCTGGTTCGGCACTGAAGGTGGGGTAAGCCGTTACGACGGGAAATCCTTCAGCAATTTTACCACTGCCCAGGGACTGGCAAATAACAAGGTTTGGAGCATCTTAGAAGACAAAGACGGTAATCTCTGGTTCGGCACTGGAGGAGGCGGGGTGAGCCGTTTCGACGGGAAATCCTTCAGCACTTTTACCACCGCTCAGGGACTGGCAGATAATAAGGTTCTGAGCATTTTAGAGGACAAAAGCGGTAATCTCTGGTTCGGCACTTTGGGCGGCGGGGTGAGCCGTTTCGACGGGAAATTCTTCAGCAATTTTACCACAGCCCAGGGACTGGCAAATAATTCGGTTTGGAGCATCTTAGAGGACAAAAGTGGTGATCTCTGGTTCGGCACTGAAGGCGGGGTAAGCCGTTTCGACGGTAAATCCTTCAGCACTTTTACCACTGCCCAGGGACTGGCAAATAACAAGGTTTGGAGCATCTTAGAAGACAAAGACGGTAATCTCTGGTTCGGCACTGGAGGAGGCGGGGTGAGCCGTTTCGACGGGAAATTCTTCAGCACTTTTACCACCGCTCAGGGACTGGCAAATAATAAGGTTCCGAGCATTTTAGAGGACAAAAACGGAAATCTCTGGTTCGGCACTTTGTACGGCGGGGTGAGCCGTTTCGACGGGAAATTCTTCAGCACTTTTACCACAGCCCAGGGACTGGCTAATAATACGGTTTATAGTATCCTAGAGGACAAAGGCGGTAATATCTGGTTTGGCACGGACGGCGGCGGGGTGAGTCGTTTATTGAGAAGAAATTTGGAGGAATTACAAGAAAATATTGAAAAAGTCAAGAGTGTATGTAAAGTTTCTTTTGATAATTTCTCAATAGGGCAAGGATTGGCAAATGACGTAGTTTATGATATAGTAGAGGATAAGGAGGGCAATGTGATTATCGGCACCAATCTGGGTTTTACCTTCATTCCGGCTAAAATGAGTTCTATGCCTTTTTCAGAGGTAAAATCCGAACTTGAATATTACAATGAATCGAATGGTTATCCAATAAAGGATGTGAATAACAATGCCATGTTATGCGATAGTAAGGGAATTATCTGGGCGGGTACTGGAAGCTCTAAATCGGCTCTGGTACGATTTGATTATGCAGCTGTTCAAAGAATTAAACAGCCTCCGGTTTTGGTTATTCAAAGGATTAAAGTAAATGAAGAAAATATTTGCTGGTATAATCTGAAAACAAATGGAATAAGGCAAAATGCTGAAGATAGTGCAACAGCATTACTACAGGAATTTTGGGCCTATGAGAAGGTATTGTCGAAAGATGAAAATGATTCCATAATAAATAGGTTTGGTGATATTCAATTCGATAGCATTACCAAATTTTACCCATTACCACAAAACTTAGTACTGCCTTTCCGGCACAACCAGATATCCTTTGAATTTACGGCCATTGAAACTTCAAAACCCCAATTGGTAAGATATCAATACATATTGGAAGGCTACGACAAAAACTGGAGCCCAGTTACCAACAGAACCAATGCCAGTTTCGGCAATATCAGAGAAGGAACGTACACCTTCAGGCTAAAAGCCCTGGGTGCCAACGGTTTTTGGACAGAACCTATTGCTTACACCTTTAGGGTATTGCCCCCTTGGTACCGCACCTGGTGGGCTTATCTGATATATATATTAATATTTCTGGGGGCATTACGGATTTTTAGCAAATGGAGGGAACGGAACCTCAGGGAGGAAAAAGAAAAACTGGAGAGAACTGTAGCAAAAAGGACAGAAGAACTAACTTCAGAAAAGAAGAAATCAGATGAATTGCTGTTAAACATCCTTCCCGAAGAAGTTGCAGTAGAACTTAAAGCTAAGGGTAGTGCCAAGGCCAGACATTTTGATGAAGTGACGGTTTTATTCACTGATTTTAAAGATTTTACACAGATGTCAGAGCAAATGACAGCCGGAGAATTGGTAGAAGAAATTCATACCTGTTTTATGGCATTTGACCATATCATAGAAAAACATGGTTTAGAAAAGATAAAAACGATTGGTGACAGCTATATGTGTGCCGGAGGTTTACCTGTGGCCAACAAAACACATGCTGTGGATGTGGTCGGTGCTGGATTAGAGATTCTACATTTTATTTTGAATCGTAAAACCGAAAGGACTGCTTTAGGAAAGAAACCCTTTGAAATTCGAATCGGTATCCATACAGGCCCGGTTGTAGCAGGAATTGTCGGCATCAAGAAATTTGCCTATGACATCTGGGGAGATACTGTTAATACCGCAAGTAGGATGGAAAATAGCGGAGAAACGGGAAAAGTAAACATCAGCGGAACTACCTATAATCTGGTAAAAGACAAATTCATCTGTACGCACAGAGGAAAAATTCAGGCGAAGAATAAAGGAGAACTTGACATGTACTTCGTGGAAGAAAAAATTTGAATAAGGCACATCCACTTATTACCAAGTTTTTGTTAAGTCCAATGGATGAGCAATGAAAACTTAGTTGAATAAAATCTTTGTAGCTATTTTCAATGGGTTTGTCGGTTTTAGATTTTGTTATTTTCATCTAAATCAGTGTCTCCCATTAGCGACGTTGATGACAAATGTAAAAAATCCTTTTTTTTGAATTATGCCTTTAAACGAATTATGCGGATATTGGACACTCTAATGGTTTTCGGGAAAAAACAGCCTGCCCGTGGCGGACTTTCCTCCACAATGGTCTGTCTGCCTCGCTCCAAGAGAGGGGTTCTCTAATTCGTCATGCAGAGGCTCGCCAAAACATCACTATTTGTAAACACCCAAAAAATTATGGCCCAATTTCTTTGTTTTTCAAGATAGAATGGGGGTTATCCATGGCCAACTCTTCGGCTAAATTACCCTGCATTCTAAATCCCAAAACCTGAATGATTGAAATAATATCCAATACCGAATTCATGGCTCTCCTTTCTTTTTCCTTTTATAATCTTACTTACCCAATCGATTTCATATTTAATCTTTGTTCCTTTTTTTGATTTTTTGTTAATGCTTGTAATACAGATGAAGTTCATCCTGTTACTATTGTAGTACCGACGTTCCATAATTTCTCCAGCAACTTTATTGTAATTACACAAATAAATTGGGAATCCTCTTTCTGTGATGTATTCTCTGGGAAATAAAAAATATCCAAACGAAATCAAGGAATCATTTTCTAAATATGCCTCAAAAGCAGTATCATGGTTTTTTCCGTATATGCGTTTATAGAATATGGTGCTACGAATTGTATCTAAAGATATTGAAATACTGTCTTGGCCGTCAAGGTCTTTTATGACATAGAGTGAGTTGCTTGCCAATGATTTAAGTGTGTCTATTTCCGCATATAGCCTATTAATGCTTGTAGAGTCAGCCATACAAAATTGACACACTAATAATTGAGTAAGAAGTAAAATTGTTTTTGTTTTCATAATCCACTGACGGTTTATAGGTATTCCATCTCTCAAATAAAACATAAAACAAATCTAACGTAACGGCCAACCATATAGTACAGCTTTTTAAACTCGGTTGATACCGGACTATAAAGAAACGGAATATCCCACCTCCGCAATACAACCCAGTTTTGACGCAAGATTTTGCTGTTTTCTTCTCCATGTACCCGACTATATAGTTGCAGTTGTCTTATTTTCGTATAGATGAAGCTGAAATTAGTATTTGTTTTGCTTTCTTTTCAGATTGTTTTTTTGAGCAATTGTAAAGACAAAGATGCCTTATCCGAAAAAGAAATTATTGCCGAATATTTAAACCTCCCAACTACTCCTTTTGACTATCTAAGCCTGAATGTTCCTGATTTTTTAGATAAGAAAAACATCCTTCTTCAAGACAATACGCCGCTTTCTGCTGCTACTTCCAACCAAATTGTCACTTTGGGAAGGGTTTTGTTTTATGATAAAAATCTATCAAAAAACAATGCTACCGCTTGTGCCAGTTGCCATATTCAAAAATATGGTTTTAGTGATACTGCCACCCTTTCGGTAGGGCATTTAGGTGGCAAAACCAAACGCCACAGCATGGGTTTGGCCAATGCCAGGTTTAGGGTTTCAGCCCGTTATTTTTGGGATGGCCGAGCAGATAATATTGAGGGGCAAGTGTTGCAACCCATATTGGACCCCGTAGAAATGGGTATGAGCATTTCTGAACTCGTTTCGAAACTAAACAAACTGCCCTATTACCCCATTTTATTTAAGCAGGCTTATGGCGTTTCCGATATTTCCGAGCAAAAGATTAAAACGGCGTTGGCGGCCTTTGTTCGTTCTATGATTTCTTTTGACAGCAAATACGACCAGGGTAGAAAAAATCGTCCACGCGATAGCGTATTCAACAACTTTAGCCCATTGGAAAATCTTGGAAAATCATTGTTTTTCAATGCTCAAAAAGGCAACTGCGGCGGTTGCCACAATACCGATGCCATGGTTATAGACTCCCCGCGAAACAACGGCATTTCGTTTGAAGAATTTTTGGCCAACGATGTGGGTTATGAGGTGGTTTCGGGAAATGTTAACGACCGAGGCAAGTTTTTGCCGCCCTCGCTCCGCAACATAGCCGTGCGGCCTCCATATATGCACGATGGCCGATTTAAAACATTATCCGAGGTTATTGAACATTACAGCGACAATATTGCTTGGTCATCCACCCTCGACGAGCATTTGAAAAATGGCACTACTCCGGCTCGTTTTCAGCTTACCACTGAGGAAAAAGAGGCTTTAGAGGCATTTTTAAATACATTAACCGACCCGCAATTTTTGACCGATGAGAAATACTCTAATCCCTTTCGATAATTTATTTTGCCATTAATTGCCTTCATAATATGAAACAACCGAGGAAAATAATTTTATGGTTGGCTATTGCACTACTTGCCTTTGGTTTACTCTGTTCTCCCATTTTATGGCTACTAAATATGGAATTTGCTTCCGATACGATTAAGTCCGATTACAAACTATTTTTATTTTTTGCCTTACCAGCTGCCGTTCTTCTTACCCTATTTGGAACACTAAAAATACACGACAACAGGCGGCAGATATTTGCTAAAACTATCATAACAATACTTATGGCTGCCATGGTGGCGTTCATTATGCTTTTATCATTATTATCCGATATGTGTGCATGGACAAACCGACAAGTGCTTTTTGAAAACAAATTGCACCCAACCACAAAAATAATTGTCCGTGATTTTGGATGTGGTGCCACCGACGGCGGCTCTCCAGTAATTGATGTATTTCGGGTTGAGCATTTTCGTCCATTTTTTATTCGTGCCACTCGTATTGACACAGCAACTATCAACAAAAACGAATGGGTAAGAATTCGATAAAAAGTGGTTTAACCCAAATTTTGTAATAGTCTGTTACTTAATTTGGGTCAAACCATTTCAAAACATCAATTCCAAAACAATTTGTCAATACGGTTTACACCTTATTTCACAATTGCAATCTTTTTCCAAGCAATTCCATTTTTGCTTTCAATTCTTACTAAATATACGTCTGCTGGTAGTTCCGGAAGTTTTACAACATTTAAACCGGGTTTTATTTCCCAACCACCCACTTCTTGACCCTGCAACGAATAGGCTGTCAACTTTGAAACCTCAGTTGTATTCGACTGCACATATAGGCGGTCTTGTGCAGGGTTTGGGTAAACCAAATAATTGATGTTTGCCATATTTTCCACCAAACTCCTATCCAAAACTTCTGTACTCGCATCCGGATTATCAGGCGGCAACTGGGTCAAGCCCAAACTGTCGGTAGCGATGCTATAGAAAGCATATCGATGGTGGTCTCTACCGTAAAATGTGTCCGACACCAGAGAAGTGTTGCTTTTCCAAGCCACGTATGCACTGTCGTTTATTGATACAAAAACGGAAAAAAATTGTAATCCGCAGCCGTTGTCGCTTCCACCCCACTCCACCACAAAGGTGGAATCTCTGGTTATAGCGTTCAACATCGTAACAGCACTTTGTGGTGGCTCTATGTCAACTTTGTTGGTGTGCACATTGGTGGCTATTGGCGGGTTGGCATCAAAATAAATAAGTGCCTTATTGCTGATGGTTTCATCATGTTTAATTCCATTTCTCAAGCCAACTGAATAGCTAAAATTTCCCTCCCCTTCAGGTTGTGTTTGATTGGGAGGCAAAAAGCCCAAGTCCACATCTTCATTTGGCTCAAGCGTACTTCTATCCATTGTGAGGTATGATACCATAATGACTCCATTGGAAGTGTCCAGACTTCCGGTAACCTGCACAAGACTTTGAATACGCGGAGCTAAATCTATCATGATTCGGAACTCCTTACTAAAACCTTGTATGTTGTAGGTGCTGTCGGCAATAGTAACTTGACCAAAGCTGAACGTTGAAAAATCAAATTTGCTTTTATCCAACGTATCAAAAACAACCACATTGGTGGCAGGTGCACTTGCTGTATCCTTATTTTCAAAATATACGGTATAAACCATATTTGCTCTGGCTCCAACGTATCCGTCAAAACCATATCCATCGGGGCCTGCAATTTCATTTGGGTCGAATGAAGTGACTCCGCGGCTTTTGTGTTTACCCTTGTTTTTGGCATTAAATTTATCCCAACATTCCTGATTGGCATCGTAGTTTGATTTTATATCAAAACCAATGTCAATTAAATCCTTTGCAATTTTAACCCCTTTTGAAACCGGAATTAAATCGCCCGCACAGTCGGCTATACTCCATGCCCAACCCCAACCGCTAATGAGCCAGCTTCCCCATGTTTCAGGTTTTTCGGGCTCGTTGGCATCTTTTAAGGCATACGACACCCCTGTTTCGGTAACTTTATAGGCCAGTTTGTAGCAATCATAACCTGGAATAAGACCAATGGCTTTGTCCCAACTGTATTTGGCGGCGGCTTTGGCAAGGCAGGCGGAAACCTCGGGTGGTGTGCTGGCCTTTTTTCGTTTTTCAAATCCTTCGATTAAAGGGTCGGTTACCCAAACCGTCATTTCCAAATCTTTTGATGATTTTATTTTAACCCGAATAGAAGAAGAACTTAAAGCACCTATAGACGGCACATAAAATGGGTAAATTCGAACCTTACGACCTTCGAACTCTCCAAAAGAATCAGACACAAAATATAAATCAATCGTTGTGTCTTGCCATTGTGTCCAGCCGTCATCGGTAAAACTTTTGGGTACGCCTATCTGTACATCGGGAAACTCGATTTCCATGCCTGGAACATCGTTTACCACAAAAAACAAAGGAACGCCCAACGCATCTGTATTTGCAAAGTTTCCGTAGTTGATGGTAAAAGTTTGCCAACGATTTAGCAAAAAGCGATCGCGACCACCCAACATTACCCACGGGGCTGGCCGCTCGGCTTTCTCAATAGTCATATAATCGGAAAGCTGAATGGCAGTTTGCCCAGGCACCTCCACCACCACTGAATAAACACCAACCGTGGCATTATCCACATTGAATACCGCTAAAAATGACTCTCCATTTTTGTCGGTAATTTTTACCGTATCAGCATATATAGGTGTTACACCATTCTTTTGCAGACTCACCTTCATATCCGGAGTAAAGCCAAGGCCAAATCCATAAATGGTAACTTCGCCCTGATTGCCAAATATCCGTGGTTCCGAACGATGAATTTCGGGGTTAAATATTGTAATACCTATGTTGGTGTCCGAAATAATGTAGTGACCATAGGCCGGAGCATTGTAAAGTAAAAAACGATTATTAACTGTGTCAAGTGTAATATTTCTATTTATTGCCCGCCAGTCTAATCCTGCATTTTCCGAAAAATACAGTTTTAGGTCGGTCTCCTTTTTGCCCGCCAATCGGTGTGGAAGGTAATTGAGATACAATTGTTTTAAACTATCTTTTGCAGCCAACGGATTGGGTTTAAAACGCCACCAATGGGTAAGCGATGTGGGCACGGACGGATGAACGTCGTTGCCAAATGATTCCACTTCAAGAGTCGAAATATCTGAATTGTTCAGAAACCGAACGGATGCCAGATGATAAAATTTCTCGTAAAAATTATCAGAAGCAATGTTAGATATGATTCTGCCGTTGTTCACAATTTTTGAGAGGGATGATGCATTTATTTCATTGCATTTCAACTGTCCGGAGGTGTCAATGGTCAAAACCGACGAACCGTTTACGGTAAGATTTGGAAGGATGGACTCGTTAATAAAGCTCATCGAATCGTTTACAAAGAAATTTCCTTTGGTGTATGCACTATTCTTGCCCCCAATTTGACGCGGATTGTGCGAAACCAAATACGTGGCACCCGGTTGGTAAAATGCATTGTTTTGAAGACCTTTTGCCAAATAAGTATTTAAGTATCCACCAGAAACGTGTGTTTGAATTGTGCCAAAATTGTACACCTCGCCATCAAAATAGTTTGAAACACCATAGCCAGGTTTGTTTTGTATTGTGCCAAAATTTACCATATCGGTTCTAAATCGAACATTTGAGTAGGTAGTTACCTCCCCTTTTAGCACTGGCAAACCGGATATGTGCATATCGGATAAAACAGAACCGTTGAAATCCAACGTGTCGCATTGGGTAAAATGAACCAAGCTTATATCGCAACTATCCATATTTGGAAGAAATCCTTGTGTATTAAATCTGGGATAGTTGCTACCATTTATCCAGCGTAGGTATGCTTTTTTAAAATGTACATCCGAACCAAGTTTTATTCCATTGTTGGTATCGGCGGCATAATAACTTCCCTCAAAAATAGAAGTTGTATTCTGTTTAAAAACACAAAGCGTATCTCCTTTCAAATAGGTGCTGTTTGGATGATAAATACCATTGTTTATAAATGTTCCATTGATATCAATGATAAAATTGCCCCCCGATTTGTTGGTGGCTATGGAGCCGTAGTTGGTGGTTGTGCCATTTAATTTTCCAGTAATACCATAGCCTGCTCTATTGAAAATAGAACCGTGGTTTATCAGACCATCTTCAAAAACCACCCCGTTATACATAATAAACGACCCCAAGACAACCGGTATATCATAAAATATAGAGCTGTTTACCAAAGATCCATTAAAATCAATGGTGTCACTACTTTTGAAATACACATCATAGACAGTACATGTGTCAAAATGAAGGGTATTTCCGTTGGTCAATATGCGGGTGTATGGCAAGTTGTTCTGAAAATCAAGTGTTGCCTTATAAAATCGAGCCATTGAGTTTAATTGCACCGCCGCCGATGTGTCGTAGCTGTAATAATTGCCCTCAAAAAGTGCCACAGGTGTTTGGCTGAGTACATTTGGTTTTCCTCTAAAATAGGTTGAACTAGGTTTATACACTCCCGCATTAAAAAGGGTGTCGAACAACTGAACAGTGAGCACGCCCCCTTGAGAAGGGAATAAGGCAATGTTACCATAGTTTTGAGCATTTCCGTGCACATAAGTTTCAACACTATAGCCGGGACGTGGCCCCAAGTAGCCCAAATTGACAAAACCGTTTTCAAACGTAACGTTTGAATATAATGTGATTTTTCCGGTTAATATGGGTGTCGAAAATGTTTGAATATTGGTTAGTAGTGAGCCATTAAAATGGAGCGAATCTGCCCCAATGATTTGCCACTCCGCAAGGGTGCAACTATCAGCCGAAAATGAATAACCGTTCGTTTCTATGACAGAATAAGGTGTTGCATTTTGCCCATCGAGCGTGATTTTTTTGAACGTACAATTTGATTGAAGTCGTATGCCATCCAGTTTTGAATCGGTGCGAAAATTGCCCTGAAAAATGCTACTGCCGTTTTGACTGAACGAACGAATTTTATCCCCTTTGATGTTAGTGGTTGTGGGTGCATAAATTCCTCTATTTTCAATATCGGCGTATAAATCGATTGACAAATAGCCGCCCGAAATGCTACCAATATTGGTAAAAACCCCGTTGAGGATTAATGTAACCGAATATCCCGGTGTACTCCTACAGGTGCCGTAGTTGGTTATATTTCCCGACCAAACCAACGTGCTGTTTATATCAAAATTTCCGGCAATTTTGGCGTTTCCGTTTATGGTTCCGTTATAAAGTGTTGATTTGTTTAGCCGAATGCTGTCGTTAGAAAATAGGTTTATATATTCAACCGAGCAACTGTCAAAAACCATTTTATGACTACCCCCTTTTATCGAAGCATTTCCAGAACTGTTGTATCCTTTAAGCGGCCCTTTTAAGAAGGTAAAATCCGACACAATGTTCAGCGTGTCAGTTTCTTGAGCATAAATATATCCTTCCATCGGATGGTTGGCTGTTTGGCTCAATATATGCGAATGTCCGGCATAAAAATAAGTTGAAATTGGTCGATAAACCCCTTCGTTGTGAAAATTCCCGTCAACATATACAATCAAATAGGTTGAGGGAGAGTAAATGGTGTTTTTATTCGTAAAATCTCCCGACAATCGCAGCGTTACCGAATAGCCCGAAGCCCCTTTTATCACTCCTTGATTTACCACCCCGTTGGCAAAATAATTGGTTGAGTATAAGGTAATGTTTCCCGAAAGCTGTGCTGCACCCGTTATGTGAACGTCTGAAAACATCGTGCCATCAAAATCCAACAAATTGTTGGAAAGCACATCAAACGATGTGAGGTTGCATTGCTTAAAAACCGAATTATACCCATTGGTTTTAAGTTGTTGCAAGCCCGAACCACCACGTGTAAACGTACAATTTCTGAATTCTTGAGCCGTGCCAAAAACAATGGTATCTACCTTGCCCGTGTTTGCATAAATCTGAACCCCATCAAAATAAGAAGTTGCTGATTGATAAAAATGGGCATTGGTGGCATGCTCAAGGTTAAGCACTCTGTTGGTCCACACACCATTGTTGGTAATATTTCCATAGGCATAGATGGTTAATAGTCCAGAAGAAACATCATTCTGAATGGTTCCATTATTTGTCAGGTTTCCATAAACGGTTATAGTATGAGCATATCCAGGCACATTTTTGAGATATGCACCGGCACTAACCGTTAAATGATTGCACGAACCATTTCCGGTAACCGTTCCGTTAATAGTCACATCATCGCCCGATTGAGGAACAACACCACCATTCCATGTGGCCGTAGAATTCCAATCTCCTCCACTGGATTTTGAAGAAATAGAAGCACTTTGTGCATACATGGAAGTGATTAAAACCGAGATAAAAAGAGTCAAACGTTTCATATTACACCTTGTTTGTATTCCAAAGCTACTTAGGTTATTCATCAAAAAAGTTGATGGCTATCAATCAATGCAATGATTTTATGGTGAAAATGTGAGTTGTTGTGTTGCACTCTGACAAAGCAGGCTTTTGTTTTTTGTGGAGCTGAGGCAATCATAACCCACTCGGCTGTATAAAATTTTACAACTTCACGTCCAACGCATCTCTTAAGCCATTGCCCACAAAATTAAAAGCCATTACCAAAAGCATAATGGCCATGCCAGGTGCCAAGGCCAAATGAGCCGCCCCAAAGGCAATGTCACTATAGTTTTCGTTTAACATTTGTCCCCAACTGGGTGTGGGTGGCTGCACACCCAACCCCAAAAAACTGAGGCCGGCTTCTAACAGTATGGCCGAAGCAAAATTTGCAGCACATAGCACAACGATTGGGCCAACGCAATTAGGAAGAATGTGCCGAAACATAATTCGCATATTGCCAAACCCCAGCATTTTTGCGGCCTGCACATATTCCGTTTCACGAAGTGCAAAGACCTGACCACGCACCACTCGGGCCAATTCTACCCACATAGTAAGTCCAACTGCAACAAATATTTGCCAAAACCCCTTGCCCAAAGCAAAGGTGATGGCAATAACCAAAAGCAGCGTTGGCAACGACCAAATAACATTTATTAACCACATAACGGCAGCATCAACCCAACCTCGGTAATAGCCTGCTAACAGCCCAAGCGAAATGCCAATGATTAATGAAATTAGAACGGAAATTAGGCCAACGGACAAAGAGACTCTAGTGCCCAAAATCAATCGGCTTAAAACATCACGGCCAAACCCATCCGTACCCAGCCAAAACCGTTGTTTGGTCAATTTGGTTTTGGTTGTCTCATTATATTGAACCATGTTGGCAAATGATGTATCTCCTTGATTATCATATAAAAAGAGTGTATTTTCCGCTTTTTTTCCATTGAAAAAAACCTGCCTTATAGTGGCTTTTTCCGAATTATTGGCTTGCCAGAAAAATGCCGAATACCCAATGGGTTTTTTACTAATTTCTAAATGCATTTCATTGCAATTGGTCGATTTGTCGGGGGCAAACAAATAGCCGCTAATGGCAAGCAAAAAACACAAACCAATAAAAAACAGTCCTGCAACAGCCAACTTATTTTTTCGATATTTCTGCCAAAATGATTTCAGAGTTTTAAAAAACTCAAAACAACACAAAATTTTTCATCCAATGTTAATCACTTTAAAATTGTAGCTTTGCTTAAAAAGATAAGCAAATGAAAAAGTACTGGATTTTGTTGATGATGATTGCAGTTGGGATGTCGTGTGGCAAAATAAAACAGAAATCTAAGGAAGCTATAAACAAAACAGGTGAAGCGGCAGGCAAAGGGGCGGGAGAGTTTTTTGAAGGGGTAGCCGATGGCGTTGAAAAAACACTGGAATGCAACATCGTTATTTCAGAAAAACTGAAAGAAAGCGGATTAAGGTCGGGAGCATATCAAGTTTCTTCCGATTCGAAACAAGATTTTGCCAAGGTGCTTTCGATGTATTTTATTTTTGATAAAGATTTTGATACCGAAGTAACCGTGAAAACAACCAATGAGCAAGGCTTGGAAACGGGAAGGTCGAAATCTCGTGTAACAGGAAAAATGGGTGAGAGCAGCTACACCGACTTTGTTTTTGACAAAAGAACAGAAATTGGTAACAAGGCCACTATTGAGTTTCAATAGTCCAAAGTCAAATAGAAATCCGTTGTAAAATTGTTTCTTTGAAGCATGATTTCGGTAATAATTCCGGTATATAACGAGCAACACAATATTGAGCCTGTTTACCATAGGTTGAAGTTGGTATTGGACAAGCTTAACCTGAGCAGGGAGATAATTTATGTGAATGACGGCAGTAGTGATGAAAGTGCCGAAATAATCAACCGATTAGCAAAAAGTAACTCAGAAGTAAAATACATCCACTTTAGCCGAAATTTTGGACATCAAATAGCCGTAAGTGCCGGGTTGGATTATGCCACCGGAGATAAAGTGGTCATAATTGATGCCGATGGGCAAGATCCGCCGGAGATAATTGAGCAGTTGTATCTGAAAAGTTTGGAAGGTTTTGAGGTGGTGTATGCAAAACGTGCCGAGCGGCTTGGAGAGTCGGCAATGAAAAAGGCCACGGCCAAATGGTTTTACCGCATTTTGAACAAAATAACCCATGTAGATATTCCGCTCGATACAGGAGATTTTAGAATAATCGACAAAAAAGTGGTCGAACAACTTCGCAAAATGCCCGAAAAAAGAAAGTTTCTTCGAGGCCAGATTTCGTGGATTGGTTTTAATCAAACTTTTGTAGAGTATAAACGTGAAGAACGGCTTAGTGGCCAAACCGGATATACCTATCGAAAAATGATTCGGTTTGCCATAGATGGCATAACCTCTTTTAGCAATTGGCCGCTTAAACTGGCCACTATCAGTGGTTTTCTATTTTCTTTTGTAGGATTTTTATTAATACTATATACCCTTTACTCTCGGTTTTTTACCGACGATTATCAACCTGGGTGGGCATCACAAATGATAACTATTATTTTTATTGGAGGTATTCAACTCATTGGCATTGGCATTATCGGAGAATACATTAGCCGAATGAATGAAAACATTCAAAACCGACCGTTATATATCGTTAAAGAATCAAATTTGAGAAATGCACGACATTGAACCCCATTTTCTTTGGAGGCATTTATACAAAGCCGAAAAAGACCCTCGCAGTCCATTTTACAAAACACAACACAGCCAGTTTGAGTTTACAAACAAGGTGTACAACTTTGTGATTCATCCTCAATGGGATTTTTTTGGCAGCGACACCCTGCTTCTAAAAGTGCTTTTTGTTGATTATGATCTGGGCTATACCATCATCGAGCTTATCGGCGAGTGGAATGATTGCATCAATAATGATATCATGATTTTGAAACGTGAAATTATTGACGAAATGCTCAAAGAGGGAATAGAAAAATTTATTTTGTTGGGCGAAAATGTTTTGAATTTTCATGCCAGCGATGATTCCTATTATCAGGAGTGGTGGGAAGATACGCCCGGTGGATGGGTTAGTTTTGTGCATTTCAGAGATCACATTTTAAACGAAATGGAGGATGCCGGAATTGGCAACTACATTCATTTGGAAGAAAACGATGAAAACACATGGAACTGGAAAGCAAAAAAACCGGAACACCTTTTTGAGGCAGTCAATAAATTATTTTTAAGCGAAGCAGATGAATTTAGTTAAACCCAAGTTGCTCGTGTTTTTTACCCTTATTCTAATTGGAGTAAGTTGCAAGTTTATATCCAAAAAAAAGGAAGTAGAAAAACCGCCTGTTAAGACAATTAGTTTGACTTTAAAGGCCGAAAATTTAAGCGAAGACTTGAGTTTTTTGTCCACCAAAAACGATGAAGTTATTTGGTTTGTTTATTCTTCTATCGACAGTAACACATTAGGAAATAGGCTATTTGTTGATAGTTTGGTGTTCGATGACAGCACAAGAAGCAAAACCTATTTGTTTGATGCCGATTCGCTAAAGGGTAAAAAACTGACCTTTTTTGTGTATGAAATAGATTTTGAAACGCCTATTTACAAACTCGACACCATTACCCAAAATCATTACAAAGATTTGATAGAAGTGTTTAAGCAAAACGACTACAGCAAACTCCGCGAGTTTTTAGGTAGCGAAGACATGTTGGGTTATCATGTTTTGACCAACTTAACTCCAGAACAATCGCACACCTTCGAAATATCGGGTATTCATAAGGCAGACAAATACAAATATTTGTTTGAGGTTTTGCCTGTTGAAAAACCGTAGTCGTTTTGTTAACTTTCTTCCATCACACTCTTCAGGAATTCCTATTGTTTAAAACTTCAAAAACCTTACCCCATATTTCAGTACCATGAATTTTAACGGCTTCTTGAATCTTTTCTAAACCTCTTTTGATATCCCCATCTTCAAAATATTTTTTTATAAGAATTTTATAGTCCTCAATAGTGAAACTACTGGATTGTAATGCATTTGTTTCTAAAAGATTGCCAAAGAAGTAATTATGCTTCATGTCAGATTTTAACATAACCCCAACAGAGTCAATCAAATACTTCCTCACTTTTTCAGGGATATTTTCAAGCTCTCTGAGTAACGTTTTTTCATCATCATTTTGACATTCTTCTTTTATTAATACGTTCTTCAGTCTTTTTTGCTCAATGGTAATTGGTGTAATTAAAGTATCTTCAGAATTGCCATTCCCGCCATTAACTTCGTCCAAACAAATCATAAACTCTCTACCACATAAAGCATAGTTATTTTTCCTTGCGGTGGTCAAATAAAGGCCTTCATACATCTTATCAACATTGATTGTAAACACTTTTTTAATCACTCTTCTTCGATCACTTCCCGAAATTAAATGTAGATTTAAAGCTCCTACGTTCGTTTCGAGGTAATAATTTCCGTAATACTTTTCGTTTCTACCAGGGGTTGTCATTTCTAAGTTTCCCCTACGATCAATTTTTAAATAATTTATGGTAAAATACGTAGTGTTTTCACTAGAGTGGTAAGGGTCAAGATATAGCAACATATAATTGCCCTCTAAAAATACCCTTTGAGTTCTTTGTAAACTTAGTGAATTATGTCCCTCATATTGGATTCTCATGTCGCGGTATTTTTTATTTTCAGATTCACCACCTCTTTTTATTTCAGAATATTTTTCATTGATCTTAGTAAATTCTATAAACCCATTCGGCTCCCTGATATCAATTTGTAAACACCCCACTTCTGCACCTTTGTCGACCTTGTTAATTAGTAAATTGCCCACAAACGGAAACCCGTCAGACTCAGATAAAAATTTACCCGCATAACTGTTTTGCTTATCTGAATCTTGGTTGACCTCAATAATCATCTGAAAAATGTTATGTTTACCTTCAAATGTTTTTAGCGTAAAAGCAATTATTTTGTGATTATTGTGCACCCTATGTGGGTAGCCGTAAAAAAAAGTTAATGTATTGAACGAAAGGCTAACTTTTAAATCGGCAGCAATTTTGAGCTTTCCAATGTATAAAGAAGACCCCATTAAGGTGGAAATTTGCCAGTCTCCCACCAAATTTTGAATTCCATCATTAAATTCACCTCTGGCATTTGGCGAAACAAAATTAGTTTCATGTATTATTTGTCTCTTGGAGCTAAGTTGATAAAACTGGGATTGGTATGTTTTTGTATTAATTTCAATTTTAGAAAGTTCATCGATCAATTTATGCGTCGACTTAAATATGATTTTCCCAGAAACGGGGTTCATGGCATTTGAATCAATTCCCGCGAAGGTTCCCATTATTTCTATTTGAGTAGAATGCTTTCTTATCTGATTTCTGCCGACTGGAAGATAAATCGTTGCCTGTTCAGCATTATAGGCACTTTTTAAATTAATAATCGAATTATACTTTCTTTCATCACCTGTGGTACCTATAATTGGCTCAAGATCACCTTTAAATAATTGGAATGTCTGTTCATCATTAATCCCCATTTCTTGAATTTCCAACTCAACTTTATTGTCAAAGAATACTGCTCTGCCAAACTTGACTCCAACTCTTCCTGACAGATACACTGTGTATGAAGCTGTAACACGGTTTTCGTTTTCTGATGAGTTAATAATTCCTAAATAAGCAGTAATTTCATCCTTTGCAACCTCTTCCGAATCGGCAATGTTATTCACAACATCTTTCAGATATTCTTCAAAAGGCATTTCTCTGCCCGAAATGTAGGATACTATTGCATTTACTCTGTTGGTCGTAGCTTTAAAGGTTTGCGTAATCGTAAGATTTTCTTTCTTCTTTAATTCTGCCTGATTTGAGTTAACCCAAAACAATTCATATAATCCACCTAATTGCCCAATGGATAGATTTCCAGAAAAATCTAAATATGTGTAAGGGAGCATGTGTGGTGCCAAATTTTCTGGCACCACGTCCAGTTGTTTACTACCACCATTCTGTGCTTTAAGTGCCTCGATGATAATTTCTTTCACGGATAAATCTGACCGAAGATATTTTTCGATTTGTGTTTTGGTTAACTCCGACACGTAAACAAAAGTAGCTTCCTCCCCTGTTTTTGAGGTTATTTTTTTAAAGTACCCAACATAAGGACTTGGATGATGACCAGGGCATGGATTCCAGGCATTTCCAGTAAGGGAAACATATTTTCTTCTAATTTCCTTTAAGAGAAAATTCCCTACGAAAAAAGGTATTTCAATTTTATTTTCAGAAATATTTGTCATATTTTTATTCATGAAACGAATATTAACATTTTAACTTTTTGTAGTACAAATATAAAATAATATTTATTCAAACTATTTAAATCGCTGAAATATAGGTTGATTATGGTTTCGTGAAATATTTTTGTGTTTCACTAGGACAGTCTTGCATTTCTTTTTAGTTTATTTTTTTTCATAAACAAAAAGCAATATGAAACAAAGCCAAGAAACTATATTATATTTGTTGTGTGAAACAACTAGTAAATTACACGAATTTCAACGATTGTCCGGACGATTTAGTTGAGCTCCTAAAAAGAGATGTTGACATCAGTCGCATTTTTGCCAACGTGCTCTGGTTGGGTGAAGATTTCTATCTGGACCTACTAGAATTAGACAAAGACCGAGTTGAAGAGATAATGTTGTTGGCTTGTATGATCGTAGAAGAGTTTAGAAAAGCTCCGTTCTTTGGGCTAAAGCATTACAATCAGCGTATTTTGATTCTGACGGCTACCGCCGCGGTGTGCAGGCTTTATTCGATAGGTCACCAGAGTAAGTCTATTCTCAACCAAGCAATTTATGAAGCGACCTTGCTATCCGATGGTTTACCAACTCCCGAAAATTTAAATTTTTCGGAGGTCAAAATTAAAGTGGACACAGTATATGAGGCCATAATATCTGGGAATGGAACTAAAGTGGTGGATTTAGACAATTTTATTGCATGTACGAACTCTTACGGTAACCTGCTTGTGAATCAAGAAGAAGGTATGATCAAGCTCAATAAATTCGATATTATAGTGTATTAAACAAAAAAATGAAATATGAGTAAATATATTTACAACAATTTCCGTGAGTTATTGGAGCTACTAGGTTCTGACCAAAGTGTTTCCAACCTTGTGAAAATCGCTCACGAGCGGGAAAAGGTGCTTAATCCGCTGGCATTCGATGGCAAAGATGTGTCATTTCTCAAGGAATTTGTGAAACAGCAAATTGAACGTGCTCTGAGAAATGTGAATCATTATGTAGAAAGTGCGACCGATGATGAGCTGATTGGTAATTACGCAGTTAACTTGGCGAAAAAATACCCTAGTAGCCTCAGCAGCTACGTGGCAGCAGCCATGGTTGCACTTAACGACCTGCACTGTGGTACTGATGCCATATGCACGAGCGGTTCGAGTGGGATATACCCTGCTGTGTGGGCTAAGCTGTCTGAGACAGATTTCGATTTGGAACGGTTAATTGATTGTACGATTGCCTCATATGTTTTTGCCACTATTATTGAACAAAATTCTTCGGTCTCGGCAGCAATGGGTGGTTGTTTTGCTGAGACGGGGGTAACCTCAGCGGCTGCCGCCGTGTTAGTTGTGCTTTATAATGGTGGATCTTTTGCCCAGGCAATACGGGCATGTAGGCTCACATGGACTCGTGCCGAAGCCTTAAAATGTGAGACAATTGGAGGCAAGGTAACCATTCCATGCGTTCAACTGAACGTGATGGCCACCAAAAACGCTTTTGAAATGGCAACTAAGTGTTTGGTTGAAGAGACTATCCTTGATATTGAGATCTACGAATTAGATAGATATATGGTAAAGGCTTGGGCTATTATGAGATCAATGCCTTTGAGTAATAAAGAGAGATGTTCTGGGGCGAAATGTTTGAGTTTAGGGTGGCAGAAGATGATGGGAAAAGGAGGGTATTTACTTAACTCCAAAAACGATGTATGCCCGCCAAATCTAGGTCTAACGGACATAGAAATAGCGAGTAACACGTTAATGCCAAAAGCATATTTCAGAGAACGAAGCATGTTTGATGTGTGTGGAGGCACGACCTTCGGCCCATCATCTTCTCACTCGCTAGCTCCTACGCGAATCGGTACCCTTATTTCGATGTTAGTATCAGAAAAATTTATTTTAGATGAGCTGCGATTGTATAACAGCTTTGCGACCACGGGTATTGGCCACATGACCAGAGAAAGTATACTTTGTGGATTGTTGAACGAGCCATCTTATAAAATAGATCTGCTGCGTGCTTTTGAGAACGCTGAACGCCAAATTGAATACTCTAGCGAAAAGGTGTCATATATCGAGGATTCAAATTACGCTGATAACGCTGTACATGTAGCCCTAACCACTACAGCTTCTAGGAAACCTTGGACTTTTTATGCAGAAAGCCTAGGTGGTGGAGCCTTTGTAATCACCGAGGTAAATGGTATTAAATCAGAGCTAACTGGCCGCTTCCCAATTGCCTGTATTGACGGTGAGTATCATGAGATCAAAACAATGGAAGGTAAAAAAAATTATGCGGATCAAATAGTAGTATCGAATAATATTTGTTTTTAAAATGTTAAATATCAAACAATTACAAAGTGAGACTGAGGCTCTCAAGGAGAGTCTTCTCAAAAGAGGAAAAAACTTTGATGATCTAATCACCAGGGCTATTTTGTTGGATGAAAAACGGAAAGCAACCCAAACAGAATTAGAATCAGTACTTGGACAAAGTAAAAAAATGGCAAATGACATTGGTCAACTGACAATGGAAAATGAAACGCCAGAACTTAATTCAATGAAGGTTCAAGTTCTTGAACTTAAAGAAAAAAGCTCAAAACTAAGAAGGGCATTGAAAAAAATAGAGGCAAAGCTATTTGAAGTGCTGTGCTTAATACCCAATGCACCTTCCTTAAAAGTTCCCAGAGGAAAATCTTGCAACGACAATCTTGTGACATTGATATATGGGGAAAAACTGGTGTTGAAGCAGAATTTACCTCACTGGGAGCTTGCAGCTAAGTACAATCTCATTGATTTTGAATTGGGAGTAAAAATAACCGGTGCAGGATTTCCTGTATATCGTGGCAAAGGAGCAAGATTGCAAAGAGCATTGATTAACTTTTTTTTGGATGAAGCTCGCGAAGCCGGTTATGAAGAGATTCAACCGCCCATTTTGGTAAACGAAGCCAGTGGATTTGGTACAGGACAGTTGCCAGACAAGGAGGGTCAAATGTATTTTGCTCCTGCTGACAATCTGTACTGTATCCCAACTGCCGAAGTACCTATCACAAATATTTACCGTGATGTCATTCTGAAAGAGGATGATTTTCCCATAAAAAATTGTGGTTATACTCCGTGTTTTAGACGCGAAGCAGGTAGCTACGGGAAAGATGTGAGAGGATTAAACCGTCTTCATCAGTTTGACAAAGTAGAGATTGTGCAAATAGCTCATCCAGCCAAATCATACGAGACCCTTGAATCTATGAGCGAGTACGTTCAGGGTTTACTGCAAAAATTGGGATTGCACTATCGGGTTTTGTTGCTATGTGGTGGCGATATGGGTTTTGCAAGTGCCATGACCTACGATATGGAGGTTTGGAGTGCTGCCCAAGAAAGATGGTTGGAGGTGAGTTCTGTATCTAATTTTGAAACTTTTCAGGCCAATAGATTGAAACTTAGATTTAGAAATGCGGATGGTAAAAACGAATTAGCCCATACTTTGAACGGAAGTGCATTAGCTCTTCCTCGAATTGTAGCTGCTTTACTTGAGAACAATCAGACTCCAGAGGGAATTATTATTCCAGAAGTATTGAGAGGATACTGTGGCTTTAGTTTAATAGATTAAAAAATGATTCCAATTTTATTTACAGCAACAAATCTAATTCTTGGTTCTTATTTAATTATTTACACACTAAAATCTGATATTGAAATAAATCAATTATTTATCTTAATGGGTGTTTGTCTCCTGTCTGATTTATTGGATGGAAAAATGGCTCGAGTCTTTAAAAAATCTGGGGAGTTGGGCAAGCAGCTTGACTCCCTTGCTGACTTGGTTAGCTTTGGGTTATTTCCCACTATTCTCCTATATGAATATCTTCAGTCACACGCTCCAATTGGAGGTGTGTGTGTGGCAATTTTACCAGTATTCTATCTTATTGCGGCATGGTACAGACTTGCCAAATTTAATACCCTAGAACCTTCTGTAAATTTCATCGGGTTACCAACTCCTGCGGCGGCTATTTGCGTTACCTCAATTTACGCCTTAGCCGTTCAAACTAATACCAACTTATGGATAATAATAAGTTCTTCGGCAATAATATTAGCAGTAGCAATGGTATCAAAAAAAATGCACGTTTTGGGATTGAAGGGGCTAAGTGTAAGTGTACAATTCTATCCTTTTATCCTAATAAATGTTCTTTTTGATAGCATGTGTCTATACATTTTAGGTTTAGGGGGGTTGGTGTTTGTCGTGGTGATTTATATAATATCTGGTTACGTACTTGTTCTAGCAAAAGATAAATCGAACCAAGGAGAAAACGCGGGATATTTTCATGATTTATGACATATTGTTGGACAACCCGATACTGTTGGAATATTCTATCTCGTGAATTTGAAAAGGGTCAAGTTGAGCTTACAAGATATTCGATGCGTTCAAAAAAAAATCTACAATCGCTCATAAACCACGGCAATACCCTGTCCCCCGCCAATACAAGCTGTTACAATGCCATATCTTTGATTTCGGCGTTTCATTTCGTTTAAAAGTTGGATGGAGAGCTTTGCTCCTGTGCATCCCAACGGATGCCCTAAAGCAATGGCACCTCCGTTTACATTAATAATTTCGGGGTTTAAATTCAACTCTTGTATAACCGCCAAACTTTGCGAAGCAAATGCTTCGTTTAACTCGATTTGGTCAATATCCTGAATTTTTAAACCAGCTCGAGCCAATGCTTTCGGTACGGCTTCCACAGGGCCAATGCCCATATATCGAGGATCCACTCCTGCACTTGCCACGGACACCAGTCTGCCCATAGGTGTTAAACATTGAGCTTTCATCATTTTTTCACTCATCACAATCACAAAGGCTGCACCATCACTGGTTTGCGATGAGTTTCCGGCCGTAACCGAACCACCTTGTTTAAAGGCCGGTTTCAATTTGGCCAACACTTCCAAACTGGTGTCTTTTCGCGGGCCTTCATCTGTTTTAACCACAAAATTTCGGGTTTCCCGTTTTCGTTTTTCGGCATTGTAAAACACTTCTTCCACCGCAAATGGCACAATTTCGTCGTTAAACTTTCCGGCCTCAATAGCGGCAATGGCTTTTTGGTGCGAATGCAACGCAAATGTGTCTTGGTCTTCGCGGCTCACATTAAATTTAGTAGCTACTTCTTCTGCGGTAAGACCCATTCCTAAAAAATAATCCGGGTGGTTTTTTGCAATCTCATAATTGGGAACAGTTTTAAAACCAACGGTCGGCACCAAGCTCATACTTTCTGTACCTCCGGCAATAATGCAATCGGCCAAACCGGCTTTTATTTTGGCTACGGCCATGCTAATGGTTTCGAGGCCGCTGCCACAATATCGGTTCACGGTTGCACCGCCTACACTTAGCGGAAGTTTTGATTTTACGGCCACCCAGCGGGCCATTTGCAAGCCCTGTTCGGCCTCCGGCACGGCATTGCCCACCAAAATATCTTCCACCGTGTTGGGGTCAAAACCGGGTGTGTTGTCTATGAGATGGTCAATAACCGCTGCTCCAAAATCAACCGGAGAGGTAAATCGAAACCCACCTTTTCCGGCTTTTGCCACCGCAGTTCTGTATCCGTTTATGATGTATGCTTCCATTGTTTTGTGCAATTGTTCAAAGATATAACTTTGGGTTAATAGGTTTTGTTTTTTGGTATCACTATACCTGACCAATTTTATTTATCACTCTCTGTTCCTATATTTTCTTCAGTAATTCAAAAATATTAAACGTTGCCTAAAAAATGTTTCCATTCTCTTATCCAACCTTTAGTTTTGTTTCATGAAGAATTTGTTTTTGAGATTTGCTTTGTTGCTTTTCTCCTGCCCGGCATTTGCCACCATGACCAAGCCCGTTTTATTCTCTCCATTAGATGGTTCTACCAACGTTGCCACTGGGCCTCGGTTATATACAAAAAATGTCAGCGGTGGCACGGAATACGTTTTTCAATTAGCCGAAAACAGTTCTTTTACCAATGCCGCCACCAAAGTGGAGTCTTCAGGAAGTTCTTTAACTTCTGTTTTTTTTGAAAAACTAAAGCTTAATACCACCTATTATTGGCGGGTTAAAGTAAGAAAAAGCACCGACTCTTCCACTTGGTCTGATGCTTGGTCGTTCACCACACTTTCCTCTATACAACTCTATACACCAACCGCCAATGGCCAAACATGGACACCTCGACTCAATGCCTCTACATTTAAAGTTTTTGGGTATGATACGTTTGAGTTTCAGATGGACAGCATTTCAAGTTTTAATTCTTCTCACAAAAAAACCTTGATTTTGCCTGATACGGGATCTAATCCTTGGGTGGATGACTATTTTGTAAACTTATTGTTTGGCCAAAAATACTTTTGTCGTGTGCGTGGTTTAAAACCTTCGGGCAACTCCCCTTGGTCAGACACCATATACGGAACGGTTTATGACAGTTTACGACCTCAAAGTCCCTCTCCCTTTTCAAGCTCAAATGGGGTAAACGTAGAGTTTAAGTGGCTGGGCGATATCTCTGCGGCTACAGTGCAGATTCAACTGGATACCACACCCCATTTTAATTCCCCTGTTTTGCTCGACTCTACAGACAATTTTAACAAAACAGAATACTTAACCATACGGCAGTTGATGTTTGACACCAAATATTATTGGAGAATTCGCAGCGTTCATTCAGACGACACCTCGCTATGGGCAACCAGCTACTTTACAGTGGATGGGTTAAAAAATCGATTTATCAGTATTTCCCGAACCAGCCCCACACAGCCTGTATATGTACCGTTGGCTCTAAAAAATGTGTTAGGTTATCATTTTCAGGTGGATACGGCCATCGATTTTTCTTCTATTAACAAAAAGGATTTTTATACCGACACAACCTTTGTATTGCTCGAAAAGCTTGATTATGGTCAAACATATTTCATTCGATGCCGCCCATTTCATGCCAAAGACACTGGCGAATGGAGCAGAACAGCAACGGATAAAATCGTTTCTTCCGTTACCCAATACTACCCATTTTTAAGTACCAAAGAGGTGCAGGTAAAAGACAGTCTAACGTGGTCGGGGCCTGTTTTGGGAAGTGAGTTTTTTCAAATTCAACTTTCCGAAAAAGCAGATTTCTCTGAATTATTTTCGGATACGGTGTTGGATAGCACTCAAACAAAATATTGGCCACCAACCTTGAAGTTCAACCAAACCTATTATTGGCGAATGCGAATGTGGCACCTATACGACACCTCCGATTGGAGTAAAAATGGTTTAGGGCAAAGTTTTACTACGGTTTCAAAACCCACATTATTTCGCCCGTTTAACAGCAATTTTTTAGGTGCAGATGCCGAGACCGATTTAATCTGGAACCCTATAAAGTTTGTATCAAAATATGAAGTTTGGCTTGATAGTTCGGCCAATTTTAATTCTCCTGTTTTGGAGAAGTACATTGTGGACAGCATAACTCAAAAAACAGTTAGAGATTTGTACTTTGGCCAAATCTACAATTGGAAAGTGCGAGCCATCACAGAAACCGATACCTCCGATTGGAGCGACACATGGGTTTTTAAAGTGTTAAACCCTGTGCGGCTTAATTGGCCAAGAAACAACAGTACGAATATCAGCTTGATTAGTCTTGACTGGAATTCCATCAAAGGCACAACCGGGTATATTTTGCACCTCGACACTTCTTCCGGATTTACAAACCCATCTGTTTTTGCCGATACAGGCACCAATGATTTTTTCCACTATTTCATTGGAGAGGCTCCGGTGCAATACAATACCAAATACTACTGGAGAGGAAAGGTTTATCACAGCAAAGACACCACCGACTGGAGCGAGGTATGGAATTTTACCACGCGACCCATTCAGGCCTCAAAACTTATATACCCCGACAGCAACTCTTCCAACATTCCTCTGGGTATAAACTTTGAGTGGTCGGCATATAGTGGTGCTGCCAGTTATATTCTACAGTTTTCAGAAAGCCCCGATTTTAGTTCTCCAAAGCAATATACTACCGCCGGCACAAAACAAACAGTGGCTCTCAAACCAAAAACCACGTATTACTGGCACATAAAATCAAAGAATAGCAGTGGTCAAGAAATTGGAGATTGGAGCTATACTTGGTCTTTTAATACCAAAGACACAATGGATATTCCGGTGTTGGTTAGCCCCAGTAACAACCTGCAAAATGCAACGGTTAACATTAGCTTATCATGGCAAGCCATGCCCGCGGTTTCGTTTGATGTGCAGCTTGATGACGACCCAAATTTTGGTTCGCCAATAGAACGTAGCTCTACAGGAAACTCCACAACATTTACCAACTTAAAAGGATACACCACTTTTTATTGGAGGGTGAGGGCAAAAAGTAGTTTTGCCACAGGAAATTGGTGCAAGGCTTGGAGTTTTACAACGGGAAAAAACGCCGCCATTTCAGATGTCAACGTTGGTGCTTTCACTTTATACCCAAACCCAACAACAGAGGTTTTAATCATTTCCACCAATGATAAAGCACACCCCATATCTGGTATCGAAATTTATGATATGCTTGAACAAAAGGTGTTTTCAAATGATTTTTTAAGCCCAGAAAATGAATACACAGTAGATATATCCCATCTTGCTTCGGGGAAATATTTTGTTAAAATCATTGCTGAAAATTCGGTGATTTATAGTCCAATTTTGGTTGTCCGTTAACTTTTTTTGTCTCATTATCAATTAGTTATTTATTTCAAGAATTTTTAAAAAAAATTCTTGAAATAAATGTATTCATATCTCCGTTTGGGGTTTTTATTTAAATGATTTTTTAATTTACCCTCTTTGAAAACGTATGTAAAAACTTTACTTTTAGTTGGCCTTGTTTCTTCTCTAAATGCTCTAACCAGCAACTCTTCTTTTGCCCAACAAACCGTTGGTTTGTTCAAAAACGATAGCACCACGTTTGATGGTTACACGCTTTTGTTTCCATTTCCTTCAAAAAACACTTATTTGCTCAACAACTGTGGGCATGAAGTAAAAAAGTGGGTAAGCAACTACACTCCCGGTGCGGTGTGTTATTTAAAACCCAACGGCAACTTGCTGAGAACGGCTCATGTAATGCACGATGAGTTTGACCATGCCGGTGGCAACGGTGGGCGAATTGAAGAATTTGATTGGGATGGCAATCTTGTGTGGTTTGCCAATTTGTCTGACGATTCTTTTAGCCAACACCACGACATTGAACTTATGCCAAATGGACATTTATTGGTTTTGCTATGGAGAATGGTATCAAACGAAGATGCTGTTAACGCCGGCAGAGACCCTCAACATGTTGACCCCGAACAACCTATCTGGACTGAAAGTATTTGGGAAATTGTCCCCTTAAAAGATAGCGGCTATCAAATTGTTTGGCGTTGGGACGCAATGAACCATTTGGTGCAAGATTATGACGACGCAAAAGCCAATTTTGGCATCATTTCGCAGTATCCTGAACGGCTAAATTTTAACTCTAATTACGTTACCGACAACAAAGATTGGCTTCATTTTAATTCTATTGATTACAATGCCGATTTAGATCAAATAATGATTAGCTGCCATGCCTTTAGCGAAATTTATATTATAGACCACAGCACCACCGACCAACAGAGCGGCGGTCATTTTGGTGGACAACAAAATAAAGGAGGCGATATACTATACAGATACGGAAACCCCGCTGTTTATGGCAGAGGCACATCAGCAGACCAAGTAAGTTTTAAGCAACATGATGCACAATGGATTCCAAAAGGTTATCCCAATGCCGGTAAAATTCTGTTTTTTAACAATGGTGGGACACGGGCATACTCTTCCGTAGAACTGTTTACTCCATCACTTGATATTAACGGCAAATATGCCATTGACGGCACGAAGCCTTTTGGTCCGCCTAATTCGGAGTGGGAATATACCGCCAACCCTATAAAAAAGGACTTTTACAGTGTAAACATGAGCAGTGTTCAACCGTTGTCTAATGGTCACTTCTTGATTTGTGAAAGCACAAAAGGTCACTTTTTTGAAATAGACCAAAATAAAAATATCCTCTGGAGTTATGTAAACCCAATCACGGCTACAGGGCCAATAACTCAAGGAACAAAACCCTTAGGAAACGCTTGTTTTAGAGCATACAAATATGCCACAAACAGCTCAGCCTTTAGCGGCAAAACAATCAAAGAAGGCGATAGACTAGAGCTTAGCCCGTTGCCTATATTGTGTGATGACACCACACACGTTGTGGACACAACACACCATGGCGGAATTGCCCGTATTTCATTTGGCAGTCTAAAATTATTTCCTAACCCTGCCATCAATAATGTAACGGTGCAATCATCAAGTATTATAACAACGGTAAAAATCATTGATGCAAGAGGTGTTGAGGTTGCTACCATAAAACCAAATCAAAAACACTTTGAAATTGATTTAACCTCTTTTTCATTGGGATTGTATCACGTTTATTTCGAAAATATTGAACAGCAAATAACCCGAACTGGTTTGTCAAAATTATAAGCATTCTTACTTCTTAAAAATGGATGAATTGGTTTGATTAGCCTCCGTGATGGAGGCTTTTGTTTTTTTTTAGAAAATCGTGGTTTGCTTTAGAACACCCTCGTGCCTCAACAACATCTCTTTTCGCCAAAGTTGGCCGGAATAGCCCGTTAGGCTTCCATCTTTACCTATTACACGGTGGCATGGAACAAGGATAGGAATCGGGTTTTTGCCATTGGCTGATGCCGCAGCACGTATTACTTTTTCGTCCCCCAACCGCATGGCCAAATCCTCATAACTAATGGTTTTTCCATAAGGGATTTTTAATAATTCGTTCCAAACTTTAAGCTGAAAATCAGTTCCTTTTAAGTCTAATTTTAGTTCAAATACTTTTCTTTTTCCGTCAAAATATTCTTTGATTTGGTGTGCCGCCTCCGAAAAAGCACTATCCATTTTTTCTTCTGATTTTTTACCAAAAATAAGTTCCGAAACTCCGAGTTCACTTTCTACAATTTTCAGCTTTCCAACGGGCGAGTCAATTATCATAGTGCACACCGTTTTGGGGATTTTTACCCTGAAAATGGCTATACCATTTTTTTAATTCATCAATGGTTTCTTCCACCGACATGTCTGTATTCATCGGTTCTCGCATGGTCACCGTTTTGGTTTTATAGTCAAAAGCCACCGGAACAATAGGCACGTTCGCTTCTTTTGCAATGTAATAAAAACCTGTTTTCCAGTCGGGGTTATAGCTACGTGTCCCTTCGGGAGTTATAGTCAGAATAAACTCTTTTTCTTTTTTAAAAATATCGGCAAAACTCTGAACAAAGTTGGTGTTTTTTGACCTAACCACGGGATAGCCCCCCAGTCTTTTAAGAATCCAACCCAAAGGCCAAAAAAACAAGTCGCTTTTAGCCGCATATTGTGGCCAAAAATTGAATGTGGCTCTGGCACCAAGTCCGACAAAAAAATCCCAATTGCTGGTATGTGGTGCAACAACTAAAACGTATTTTTTATGATTGACGGGCAATCGTCCGGCTACCTTCCACCCCAACTGTTTAAAGATAAATTTATATAATTTTCTCAAACCGAAACCGATGAAACCAGTTGTAAATACTCCGTTTTTAGCATAGGGCAAACCTTGTAACGTTCATCATGCGTGTCTATGTATAGGGCATTTAAAACCTCATACACATTTTTTAGACCAATTTCGTTGGCCCACTCAAATGGTCCCTTCGGATAGGCTGTTCCCAGCTTCATGCCTATGTCAATGTCTTCCTTTGCCGCCGTTCCTTCTTGCACCGTGTAATAGGCCTCGTTTATTATCATTAAAACTACGCGTGGCGTTACCATTCCCACCCTGCTTTCAACCCATTTTATTGGCCAATCCAGTTCCTTGAAAATTTCTTCAGCTTCCTTTCTGCTATCTGCTTGAACGCTTGTCATTTCAGCAAGCTCTCTATCTAAAAATGTTGGTAATGCATTTATACCAAACAATTGGCAATGAATTGGCTTTCCAAAATCATACACCACTTGTTCCAATTGTTGCTTTATGGCAGAAACCACAACCACTGTGCCTTTTAAATGAGCGTAATTAGCAAGTCGATGTTCAAAATCATCAAAGTTTAAATCAAAAACAATATCAGCATTTGCAAAATCATTATTTTTGACTTCTATCAATTCGTGTTTTGAAGAAACTTTTTTCGTCAGTTCCTTTATTCTATCCGGTGTGCCTATTGCTGCTATCCTCATGCTATACTGATGCTGACAAAAATACGAATGCAATTAAAGAAGATATGGAAACTTCAAAAAAAATCATTCACACAGATAATGCTCCGGCTGCTATCGGGCCATATAGTCAGGCGGTTTTAGTGGGCAATACACTCTATTGTTCAGGGCAAATTGCCATTAATCCGGCTACCGGAAACTTGGTTTTGGACAGCATTGAAGCCGAAACACATCAGGTTTTAAAAAATGTAGGGGCAGTTTTAAAGGCTGCCGATATGGATTACAGCAACGTGGTAAAAGCCTCTATTTTTATGGCCACCATGGATGATTATGCCAAAATAAACGCCGTTTATGGCGAGTATTTTAGAGATAATCCTCCCGCAAGAGAGGCCGTGGCGGTAAAGACTTTGCCTAAAAATGTACATGTGGAAATTAGTGTTGTGGCGGTTAAATGAGCGAAAAAACGCCTCTTGTTTTTGCCACACACAATGCCCACAAAGCTTTCGAAATACAGGCTATTTTGGGCGAGGCGTTCAATGTAAAAACACTTTCTGATATTGGTTTTTTTGATGAAATTGAAGAAACTGAAAACACACTTGAAGGCAATGCTCGGTTGAAATCGGATGCCCTTTTTTCTAAATTTAATTGCAATGTTTTTAGCGATGATACCGGATTGGAAGTAACTGCCTTAAACGGCGAGCCGGGTGTTTTTTCGGCAAGATATGCCGGAGAAGAAAAAGATAATCAGGCAAATATGGCCTTGTTGCTCAAAAATCTACAACCTTTTGCGGATAGGTCTGCTCAATTTAGAACGGTTATATCGCTTTATTTTAATGGCCAACACCATTTTTTTGAGGGTGTTGTTAAAGGCACAATCATTACTAAAAAAAGAGGCAACGCAGGTTTTGGCTACGACCCTATTTTTGTACCCGATGGACACTCAAAAACCTTTGCCGAAATGGATAAAACAGAAAAAAATGCCATTAGCCACCGAGGAAGAGCCATTGCTAAAATGGTGGCGTTTTTAACTGGGAAGGGTTGAGTAACGGTTGCGTGTATGAAATGTTTGGCATTTCGAAACGATTTCCTGTCAAGTTACAACTACTTTTGATACGTGCTGTGCCATACGAAAAACCACTGACCGTCCTATGTTTATACCCATTGTTGTGGCTAGTTTTTTATTGTTTTAATGTCAAAATAGCATTCTCTTACAGGGTTTAGATCTGTCAATCCTTTGTCGCAAGGGGTTTGTTCTTTTTTCCTTTGTTCAATTCCTCTTTCGAAGTCTCTCTTAATTTCTAAATAGTTTGTAGCAGGACTTTGAGAGCCAATTCCAACTTTCCTTTTGTTGACTGTAATTGTTTCCAATACTTCAAAGTCAATTAGTCCGTCTCTTTGAATATAAGTTACGTCAAGAAGGTCGAGACATTTCGTATTAATCAGCCCGCTCGGGATTTGTCGTCCAAAAAGTCGATTTTGGTCAATGAAGGTTACTCCAACCCATTGTCCGCCTTCGTCTTCACTAAAGTCCAAAACAATTGCAGTTATTTCAGCACTGTCATTATTAAACTTCAAAATCTGTCCAAATTTCACAGGAAAGCTATCAATGTCCAGTCCAGTCCAATTTGGTTGCATCATTTCTGGAATTGATTCTGAGGAATTAGTTGTCATGTTATTACAACTTGAAATTAAAAGTCCAATTTGTCAGTATAAATGCTATTCTTGTCATTTTTCAAATTAGTCATAACGTTTTGCAGCTACCCGAAGGTGGTGATTTTGAAGCGATTCATTTTCAGTCAAGTACAAACTTGCATAGAAGTACAAAGCTTGATTTAACCCCTGAACCGCCACTTTTGGGTAGGTGCTGTTAGCTGCTGCCCTTCTCATTTGAATTCTTGTAATGGTTGAGTATGTCGAATATTGTCGTCTTCAAACGCTAGTATGTGTGCATATTTAATGTCAACATTTTCGTTTTTTATTGAATTTGCAAAATAGGTTAAGTATTCCATTGATGGTGTTGCATTGATTAACTTAAGAAGTTCATTGCCCGAATTACTGAATACATTAACGGGCATTTTGATGGTTGGAGTGTTTGCTTTGATATTTGCAATGATGACAATATTTCCTGCAATAAAAACTCGCTGACTGTCTATAGTCTGTTGCAATAATTGATGATTTACAAATTCACCAGGTTGTATTAATCCAATCTCGGTAAGAAGAGCAATATCCATGTAACTTATTTTATACTTTTCTTTCAATGCTTTGTCGTCATTTCCTTTAAATAAATAATTTTTACCACCCGATTTTATTGCAAAATTCGCCACTTTCATAAATGTGTCGGCTTCACTTTTAGATAAATTACGTATAAGTTCTAGAGTTCGCAATGAATAGGATTTAGGATGTTTTATTTCACCAGCAAGAATTTTCCCCCAGAGAGCTTGCATTTCTTCATTGGATACGTCTTCTGCAATTTTGAAAAATCTAGTTGTCCAATCCTCATCTAAAGGTTCGTCAGTAACAGGTTGTTCGTTCCTTAATTCTTCAGCGGCAAACGCGGTAACATTTTCAATATTAAGTTGCTTTTTAGCTTCTTGAAAATTTAATCTGTCTTGAGTTCTTTCTTCAAGAGAAGGAGTGATTAATATTTGTTGTTGTTTTTCAGCCGGTAATTCTTTTGGAGAACTGATTGAAATTTTTTCATCTTTATATTCTATGCCACCTGTGATTTGAAAATTCTCTTTTACCGCAGTAGCAATAATTTTCATTTCCTTAGCACGTGCTTCAGCAAGTTTTTCAATTTCATATGCTTTAGTATCAACATCTTTTCTATCGAAAAATGGTTTTGATATTTTACCAACTGAATTTGAAACAATATCAATAAGTTTGTCAATTGGTAATACTTTTCCAAGTCCTAAAATGTCTTTCATTTCCATTGTCTTTTATTTTTAGCAGTATTTGTCGTCATAGGGTTGCAGCTAACATCCAGATATACCCAATACAAACATCCTATTACGTATATTTTCGTTATCTCCGCCACACAAACATAGTCCTTTACTTTTTATACAAGATACAAAAAAAGGAAGGAACGTTGTATATGGCATAATTAATCCATACGAATATTGCTAAGTTTTGTAAGAAGTCCAAATACATTTGTAAGAACAATGCAGAGAACTTTTCCTTTTTACACCAACAGAAATGACCATCCTAAAATGGCGAAATAGTGGCGTTTTTAACCTCCCAAAGTTGACCATACTTTGTCAAAAGCTGCAATGCCAACCGTTATTTTCTTTTCATTTATTATGAATACTACTTGAGAAAATAGATAATAGTTTTTCCGTTCAATTTTATAGTCAACTTTATTCCCGTTTTCATTAATCATGGTATATTCCGCTGAAATAAATTCACCACATCCATTCGTTTTACTATCGACACTGAGCAAATATTTTTTGATTTTTGTTTCGCTCGGGTTAGTTATTAATGCTGCAATTGCAACCAACGAGGCAATGATTAATAAGACATATTTTATTTTGAGTTTCATAATAAACAAAAAAGAGCCACTTGTAATGTGACTCTTTTGTCGGGATGACTGGATTCGAACCAGCGACCACACGCCCCCCAGACGTGTACTCTAACCGGGCTGAGCTACATCCCGTTTCTCGGTGGCAAAGTTATTTATTTTCGTTTTAATCAACGGATTTAAATTGACTTAAAAACCGAATGTCATTTTCAAAAAAAGTTCGCAAATCTTTTACACCATATCGAAACATGGTTATCCGTTCCACTCCCATTCCAAAGGCAAAACCGCTATATTTTTTACTGTCAATTCCGCAATTTTCCAACACATTTACGTCCACCATTCCGCAGCCTAAAATTTCGAGCCACCCGGTGCCTTTTGTTAGCCTGTAGTCTTCCGGCGTGGCCGTTCCGAGATATATATCCATTTCGGCACTGGGTTCGGTAAATGGGAAATAACTGGGCCGAAAACGAACTTTGGTGTTCTCACCAAAAAATTGTTGCACAAACAAAAAGAGCGTTTGTTTTAAGTCTGCAAACGAAACTCCTTCGTCTATATACAATCCTTCAATTTGATGAAAAAAACTGTTAGAGCGTGCACTAATGGCCTCATTTCTATAAACTCTTCCAGGTGAAATGGTTCTAATGGGTGGCGTTCTACTTTCCATAGCTCGCACCTGCACGGACGATGTATGCGTGCGAAGTGATATGCCATTATCTATAAAAAATGTATCCTGCATATCTCTGGCCGGATGGTTTTCGGGAAAATTTAGGGCTGAAAAATTATGCCAGTCATCTTCTATTTCCGGTCCTTCTGATATATCAAAACCCATTTTCTCAAAAATCGAAACCATTTGGTTTTGAACAATAGTCAACGGATGTCTTGCTCCTTGTGAAACATTTCTGCCCGGAAGACTAAAATCAATCTCATCATCTACTCCTTCTGCTGTGTTTTCAAATCTTTCTTTATTTTGGTCATAAACGCTCTGTGCCTTTTGCTTTAAAAGATTCAGCTTTTGACCCATCTCCTTTTTTAAATCGTTGGGAATGGTTTTAAATTGATCGAACAAATCGTTTAACAAACCCTTTTTGGTTAAATAAGCCAATCTAAATTGTTCCAACGCTTCGCTCGTTTCAATTTTCAACACATCAAGTTCGGCAATTAATTTTTCTACCTGTTCTTTCATTGGAGGCAAAATTAAAGTTGTTTTTGTTTTATTGGCCTTTGATGTTTTCCAACACAAAAAAAGAAAAAAGAAAACATTAAATTTAGTTCTTTTTTATTTAGTGCTGTGGATTTGTGGATATTGATGTTTGCTTTTGTTTTTAATTTGGGTATCCAACATTCATTACACATTCGTTATGTCCTGTTTAAAAGGCTTTGCTATTTAAATTGTGGATTACTTTTAAAGGTGTGGTTGATTTAAAATTTTGTCATTGCTGTTGGCTATACACGGGAAAACGTTTTAAAAATTAAGGACTGTAAACAACTGTTTATTTTTGTTTTGGGTTTTAAGGCATAATCAACAGTTTAAGTATAAAATATTAACATTATTATTTTTTTATAAATAGATGAAAATCAATAAGTTACTTTATTTCTATTAAAATGTCTTTCGTTTTCCAGTTGGCTCTTATCTCTACATCGTTTTTTGGTCGCCATATTGGTTCAAAGTTTACTTTTTTGGTGTAATTTGCCGAAGACCATTTTTTATTTTCATCTAAGTCCTTAAACACATAAGCATTAATTTTTTGTGGTTTTAGGTAATTAAATTCCAAAACAGTATCATTATAAATTTCGGTTTGTGCTAAAATTTCCTTTTCTGATTCAAGAACAAAATAAAATTTGTGATCTTGGCTAATTGTACTATCAAACTTTATGGAAAAGTTGAGTTCGCCTGTTTCTTGACTATTTTTGGTTTTAAAGGAAATTGTGTCTTGAAAATCATTGAAATGATTTGAAAATGTAATGGCATTTTTGTCAATAATGAGATTGTAGTTTGTATTTTCTTCCAATTTTGCTTCAACTACTAGGTGATTAAAATCTACTATACGAATTGATTTGATTGGTATAAATGAACTATCCGATTTTCTTTGAAGGGTAATTTTTTCGCTATTCGTTGATTTGATAGGATAGTTGGCAAATAGACTTATTGGCTGTTGTGGATGTATGTTTTTTGAATCAATCTTGAGCATTATATACTCTGATTTTTCTACTTGTTTGTAATGAATCGTCTTATGAAATGTGTTAGAGTCAATGATTATATTTAGTTGAATTGAGTCATTAAAATCCGAAGGAATGGCATTTAAGTATAGGTATAGGCTATCTTTATTTTTAGAAGTAATATATGGTACGGCTTGGTATGTTTCTTTACCGGACCAGTCCGGTGTTGTTGTTATTGAAATATTTGTGGAACTAATTGCGTGATTAAATTTAGCAGAAAAGGTTGTTTTAGAATGTTGTGCAATGGAATTCAGTTTGAGGGGTGTTTCAACTTCATTTGAGGATAGAAAAATGGTTATTGGCTTTTGTAGGTTTTCTATAGTTTGATTTTCATTTACAGGAAAATAGACTAATTCTTTCGTATCAAGTTTGTTGTTGCCGTTTTCATCATTAAATGCATATATGTAATAGTTTCGTGATACGTCTATGTTAGTAAAGGAAAAGTTGCCATCATTTTCAGAAAGAGTTACGTAATAAGGATTTTTGTATAAATTAGAATCGGAGTAAGAGGTAAAAAGTAAAATCTTGCTATTGGCAACAGATTTTGTGGTAAAGGCATTTTTTATATTACCTGAAATAGAACCACTGTCAATGTATGAACCTGTAGAAAATATCAATTTTAGGTTGTTGGATTTATTTCCAGCAGTATAGTCGGCTATGGAGTTGCCGAATTGAAGTTGATAGGTGGTGTTTGGTTTAAGAGTTTCATGTAAATGTAGAAAAAGTGTTTTGTTTTTTATTTTGTAATTGTAAGGAGCGGTTAAGGGAGGTGAAATGATTAAGTTTTTTTCTAAACTATTGAGCACAAAGTATTCGTTGAATTCAATTTTGATAAGTTTATCGTTAAAATTAGTTGAGAAGGTGTCGGGATAGGAAGCCACAATTTTTGGGGGTGTTGTATCTTTTATTCCTCCTGTTGGTACATCCATCGTAGCACAACTCATAAAAGTAAGTAGTAAAAGGTAAAAATAAATAGTTTTCATCTACCAAAATATATTAAAAGAACCGATATGTCTGATGGATTTACTCCACTGATTCTGGAGGCCTGGCCTATGGTTTGAGGTCTTATACGACTAAGTTTTTCTCGGGCTTCAGAAGAAAGAGATTGAAGTTGTTGATAGTTGAAATCTGGCTTTAATTTTATATTTTCTAGTTTTTGTAGTTTGTCGGCCATTTCCTTTTCTTTTTGAATATAACCTTCATATTTTATGAGTATTTCGACTTGCTCCAATTCATCTATTTGATATTTTTTATAGTCGCTTAGTGAGGTAACTTGTTCTATCATTTCTGATATTTTAACTTGTGGACGAGCAATGATTTTGGCTAATTTGAATTTTTGGTTAATTGGACTCGAATTTTTTTCAGAAAGATAAGTATTTATGTCATTTGGTTCAATGGATAGGTTGTTTAATTTTTCTTGAAGATTGGTTATTTTTTTCTTTTTGGTAGAATAGATTTCCATCCGTTCTGAACTTACTAAGCCTATTTCGAAACCGCGAGGAGTGAGTCTTTCATCGGCATTATCCTGACGTAATAGAATGCGATATTCTGCTCTTGATGTAAACATTCTGTATGGTTCTTTGGTTCCTTTATTTATTAAATCATCTATTAAAACGCCGATGTAGGACTCATTTCTATTAAGAATAAAATCGGGTTGGTCGTTTTGTTTTAAATGAGCATTTATTCCAGCTATTAGGCCCTGGCACGCAGCTTCTTCATAACCGGTTGTTCCGTTTATTTGTCCCGCAAAATATAAATTCTCGATAGCTTTTGTCTCTAATGTTGGCTTGAGTTGTGTTGGAGGAAAAAAGTCGTATTCAATAGCATAACCTGGCCGAAAAAATTTGCATTGTTCAAAGCCAGGCACCTTGCGAAGGGCGTTGTATTGTGTTTCTATGGGTAAAGATGTGGAAAAACCGTTAACGTATATTTCGTGTGTGTTCCAACCTTCTGGTTCTACGAATATTTGATGCCGTTCTCTTTCGGCAAAGCGGTTTATTTTATCTTCTATACTAGGACAATATCGGGGACCCAAACTTTGAATGGTTCCATTAAACATAGGGCTATCTTCAAAACCTTCTTTTAATTTTTCATGAACCATTTCGTTGGTATAGGTAATGAAACAACTTCGTTGGGTCTTTAGGATATGATTTTTTAAAAAGGAGAAGGTTTGTGGGTTTTCGTCACCTTTTTGTTCTTCCATTTTGGAATAGTCTAATGTTCTTCCATCTATTCTTGGTGGAGTACCTGTTTTCATTCGGCCTGATTCGAAACCGAAAGAAACAAGCTGTTCAGTTATTCCTTTGGATGCCTTTTCGGCCATTCTACCACCGGACAATTGAGTTTTACCTATATGAATTAATCCATTCATAAAGGTACCGCTGGTCAGAATAACAGATTTTGAGTCAAAGGTAAAACCTAATGAAGTAACTACCCCATGAACCTTGTTGTTTTTGATTTTTAACTCTAATACAGAATCTTGAAAAAAGGAAATGTTATCATTTGATTCAAGAGTTTCACGCCAATATTCTGAGAAGAGCATTCTATCATTTTGTGTGCGAGGGCTCCACATGGCGGCACCTTTGGAACGATTTAGCATTCTAAATTGAATTGCGGATTTATCCGAAATAATCCCGCTTATGCCGCCTAATGCATCAATTTCTCTAATTATTTGACCTTTTGCAACCCCTCCCATTGCAGGATTGCAAGACATTTTGGCGATGGTTTCCATATTCATGGTAATTAGTAGAACTTTCGATCCAAGTTTAGCGGCAGCATGGGCAGCTTCGCAACCGGCATGTCCAGCCCCAACAACTATAATGTCGTAGTTTTCACTCTTCATTTTTGGGTTCCACGTGGAACATTTTTAAATCCTGTAAGAAATAATTTTCTTTTTCACGCATAGCTTCCTGTTGATTTGGGGTTTTGTCACTATTTCCAGCTAAATGTAAAACACCATGTATCATTACTCTTGCTAGTTCGTGGACAAATGTAACACCAAATTTTTTAGAATTTTCTTCTACTCGATCAATGCTTATGTATATCTCGGCATCTATTTCTGAATCGGAATCTGAGAGATCGAACGTAATTATATCTGTGTAATAGTTGTGTGATAAGGCAGAGTTGTT